>CANDFU010000054.1 GCA_947384095.1 uncultured Roseburia sp.
AGATGACGAGAGGTGACTGGAGTTCAGACGTGTGCTCTTCCGATCTGGTCGAGCGTCGTCTCAAGCTCTTCGACGTTAACATCGCTTTCACTTAAGCACCAGGAAATCAGCCCTTCATTTTTCCCTGCGATGCCTCCTGTGTGATTTGTGGCCGATACAGTGGCATTGCTTGTACAGGAAGTCAGTGTACCGGTGTTTTTATTGACGCCTGCTATGGCGCCGACTTCGTCCTGGCCGTTTACGCCGCCTTTGAATGAACAGTGCTCCACGGTTCCATAATTGACGCCCACGACCCCTCCGATCTGGTTTTGCGACCCTTCCGGCCGGACAGAGCCTTCCAGGTTCAGGTCTTTTACCTGTCCGGTTTCTCCGATGTAGCGGAAAAAACCATAGGCGGAGCCGTTCGGAGTCAGATCAAACGAGAAAATCCGATGGCCGTTACCTTCGAAAGTGCCATTGAAATAGGAAATGCCATCAAATTTCCGGCCGGAAAGGTCAAGATCAGTCATAAGCCGGACGGTGTGATTTAAACTCCAGTGATCGAAGCTGCAATTTTCCGCAAATTGAAGAAACTCTTCAACGGTATTGATTTCAATGATTTCAACGGATGTGTCGTCATCCATCCCGTCCTCTGCAGAGGTCTGTGCCGTATGCGTTTTCTCTGCGGCGAAGCAGTCTGCAGCCGGAGAAATTGCAAGGGAGGCGCCAAGGCAGATACAGAGAAGGGGACGGATCGTTCGTTCTATTTTTTTCATATTATTCCTCCGCGTCAATAGGTTCATCGTCAAGCCGCATGATCTTTCCCTGTGCTCCGGGCAGAAGGGAATCAAGGGATACGTTCATCTGTCCCTGGAAGGTTCCCTGTACATCCGCATCGATTTCGCCCTGTACATATCCACGGACATGGCCGGTGACACGTATGCGTCCCATGGTTTCTTTTGTTTCTCTCGCAAGATTTATTGTGAGCGCCGTCTTTTCGATAATAAAATCTCCCAGGAGCAGAATCTGCGGCAGAACGAGCAGTACAAGCACGATAGAGGTCAGGGTTCCTCTGCCGAGCGCGATACCCATGGAAGCCACGGTCGCGTCCGACGAAATATTGCCGATCAGAAACCCGGAACAGACCATGATGGAACCGGAGGTAAAGATTGTGGGAAATGCCTGGTTTAATGTTTCAATTACGGCTTGTTTTAAAGGCATTCCGGTTTTCAGCTGCATGTAACGGCTTGAAATAACGATCGCATAGTCGATCGTGGCGCCCATCTGGATTGCCGATACGATCAGATAAGCGATAAAATATACGGTCTGTCCCTGAATTGCAGGAATGGAAAAATTGATCCAGATGCTTCCCTGTATGGTCAGTACGAGGAGAACGGGAAGCCCTGCGGACTGGAAGGTAAATAACAGAATGATCATGACAAAAAGTGCTGTAAGCACGCTGATGACCACGTTGTCTGTCGCAAACGACTCTTTCAGATCCCGGGCGCTGGTGGAATTTCCGGCGAGTATCACTTTGTTTTTGCCATAGTAGCGTCCCGCTGTTTCCCGGATTTCCTCCATTGCGAGATACGTCTCGTCTCCTTCTGTGGGCAGTGAAATGCTCAGTACAAACCGGCTGTAATGTTCGCCCGCAAGCTGCATCTGTGCATCGTGGAGTGTGTCGTAGAGAAGAGTGAGCATTTCGTCCATTTCGGAATCCAGATCAATATAGCCCTGACGGTACTGGTCATATAAAAATAGAAACATGTCAATAATGGGCACCTCGTAGTCGTCGATGCCAGTGATAATCGGTCCATATTGCCCCTGCTCGTAGGCATAAGCAGAATATAATATCTGAACGATTTCGATATCGAGATCGGTGAATTCTGCAAATTGCCTTGCTGAAATTTTTGCTGTCAGGACATAATCATCATTGATTTTCTGGTTTGCAAGTCCCAGGGCCATTGTCACATAGGGGAGCTCTTCCAGTTTTTTTAACAGTTTTTCCTCAGACTCATAGTTTCCTGCGGGAACCATTACGACAAGCTGATTGCTGGCGCCGAAAACTGCTTCTATTTTTTCAGAAGCGATTTTTGAAGCATTCTTTTTTGCACTTTCCACAGAATTGATGTCGAACACATAATGGCAGTTGCTTGAAACAAAGAATGCGGCGACTAAAAGTACCAGGAAAACAGGGGGTATTACGTATTTGGTTTTTGCCGCAAACTTTCCGATGAATGTGATTTTCGGAATAAAAGTCCGGTGCTGTGTTTTGTCGATGCCTTTTGCAAAGATCAGCAGGATCCCCGGCATCAGAAAGAACACAGAGATCAGACTGAAGAGAATGGCTTTGACCAGAACGATACCCATGTCAAATCCAAGCTTAAACTGCATCAGCATCAGCGCGACCATACCGGAGATGGTGGTGAGCGATGAGGCGCTGATTTCCGGAATAGCCTTTGAGAGAGCAAGTTTTACCGCTCCCTCCGCGTCGAGCGTTCTGTGTTCTTCGGTAAAACGATCGCAGAGTATGATTGCATAATCTATGGCCAGCGCAAGCTGGAGCACGACGGCGATGGAATTTGTGACAAAGGAAATCTCACCAAACCAATAGTTTGTTCCCATGTTTAAAATGGCGGCGACGCCGAAGGTGATCAGCAGAACCGGAATCTGCAGGTATGCCGTGGTGGAAACCAGCAATACGCCGATGATAACCACAACAGAGAGGATAAGGATGACGCCCATTTCCTCATTCAGCATTTCAGCGCTTTCTTCAACCTGGCCGATCATGGTGGAGATGGATACATCATAGTCTTTCAGCGCTTCGCGGATGCCTTTGATGGCCTGGATGCTGACCGGATCTTCGTCTTCCCCGCCTACCGTGACGTCATAGAGTGCGTTTGATCCGGAAAAATGATCTTTTGAGGAATCGAAGGTTACAGACTTCACACCTTCGACTTTTTCGATCGTTTCTACCAGATCGTCTGCCTGGGAGCAGGTGATGTTCGACACCATGACACGGGCCGAGCCATAGGTAATAAACTCATCTTTCATCACGGTAAGCCCGCGTCTCGTCTCGCTTTCTGCGGGAAGATAGGAGGTGATATCCTGGTTTACCTGTACTTTATCCACAGACAGGATGCTGTAGATAATGGCGAAGACAAACAGGAGCAGGATAGCTTTTCGTTTATCAACGATAAAAGAGGCCAGTGCCAGCCAGAAATTGACTTTCTTTTTTTCTTCTTTTTTGTTCATCTGATTGTCCCTCTGATTTTCTGAAAGGAAGTAAGTTGTGTTTTTGAAACAATTTTATTATAATGGACTCAAAAAAAATGCTCAATGATCAGTTAATGAACCTCTGCTCATTAATCAACATGTTCTGACAGAAGTGTTGAGCAGCTTATAAATTTTTTAGAAAGAATGCGGGGGAATGACAGCCGTCCCCGAAAGGAACAGAGAAATGGAAAAAAAGGAAAAAAATGACCGCCGCATAAGACGGACAAAGAGGCTCCTGACAGATACCCTGCTGACGCTTCTGGAAACGAAAAAGATAAAGAACATTTCGGTGAAAGAATTGTGTGAAATGGCCGATGTGAACCGTGGTACGTTTTACCTGCATTACAGTGACATTTATGAAATGATGGAGCAGATGCAGGCGGATCTTCTGGAACAGCTGGATGCGATTTTTCAGCCGTATACGGCCGAAGCGCTGCGCCGGGATCCCTATCCGTTGTTTTATGATATGTTTCAATTTACAGCTCAGAACGCGCGATTGCTTAAGATTCTGCTTGGATCGGAAAGTGATGTTTCGTATCTGTCTAAAATAAAGGCTATTGTAAAGGAGCGTTTCCTGTATGACTGGCTCGGAGGCTGTGCCCCCGAAGATCAGCCGCGCCTTGCATATTCTTATGACTTTATTGCGGCTGGATGGACCGGTCTGATCGAGAGCTGGCTTTTTTCCGAACATCAGGAACCGATTGAGGAGATGGCGGCGCTCGCGAGCAGTATTATCAGTGTGGGGATGCGTTCCCTGATCTGAGAGAAGAAATTCAAAAGACGGCGTGAATATTTCAGGCCGGATTCACGCCGTCCAGGTTTTCGTTATATGGAGACGTCTATTGACGCCGCGGCGTCGACGGAAGCAGCGTCGGTGGCTGCCATCTCTGCGGCCCCTGCTTCCATGCTTCCGGATAATTCGGACATGCCGCCGGAATCCATTGACATTTCTGCTTCGACTTGTGCGCGGGCTTCCTGTTCGAGCTGCTGTTTTAACAGGGCCGCTTCGCTCCGGGCGGCTGCTGCGGCGCTTAAATCCATCCATACGCCGGAAATATCGGACTGATTTCGGGTGTCTGTGTCCTTTTCCGTCATGCCTTTGATGTATTTCATGTCGGCTTCGTTGATCTTGCCCTGTTCTTCTCTGCGGTGCATCCGCCGTTTCTCCATCATCCGCTGACGCGCAGCCTTTTCACGCATAACCTCCTGGAGGTGTTCTGTGGCGAGTTTCTGTTCAAGTTCGCGTTCCTTCTGTGCAACCCTGCGTTTGATCTCGCCCTCTTTCCGGGCTTTTTTGCCGTTGCTTTTTTTCTGATGGCCTTTTGCTTCCATCTCTTCTTCTTTGAGATTTTTTACTTTCAGCTGGGCGCAGCGGACCATGCGTCTCGCATGGGCGATCGCATTGTTCAGTTCGTTGTAATCATATTTGCCGCTTCCCACACAGCGCAGAAGAGAGGCGAGCTTAGTCTTGGCCCGCACCATAACGGTGGCCGCGCTCTGCGCTTTTTTTGCCTGGGCGAGCTGGCCCGGGATTTCCCGGTGGTTATATTTGAGCTGTTTTTTCGGCCTGTTTTGTGCCGGACTGGAAAAGCCGGATTTTTTTGTCCGGGAGTTCCTCCCAGTGCTTTTTGTTCCTCCGGCGGCAGGCTTTCCCTGCATGGCCACGGTCGTTCCTGCCATACCGGAACCGCTGACTGTCATACCCATATTGCATTCCTCCTTGAAGCGTTTCCGCAGGGGCCGCCTCCCGCGGAAGGTAGTGGTGAGTCCATTCATGTTTTCAGAAACAGATCTTTTACTCTTTACATCGGATAAAAGCCGCGGTTTTTTTAGGATATTTTCAAATGCGCGCCCGGACGGATCAGCAGATTTCTGCACCTGCGGGCATGGGACGCTCCGGGGTCAGCAGCGCGAGATTCCCTTCTGCGTCTTCCGCGCACAGGAGCATTCCTTCAGAGAGCACGCCGGCCAGTTTTGCCGGTTTTAAATTGACGAGAACCATCACTTTTTTTCCCACCATCTCTTCCGGGGCATAATATTTGCGAATGCCGGAAACGATCTGTCTGGTCTGGCTTCCGACTTTTACCTGTGAGCAGAGAAGTTTTTTCGATTTCGGGACTGCCTCGCAGGAAATAATTTCCCCGACCTGGAATTGCATTTTCATAAAGTCGTCATAAGTGATTTCTTCTTTCGGCTCAATGTCAATTGCGCAGGCGCCTGTGGGAGCGTCTGAAGAAGGATTCGGGGAGGAACCGGCATCCGGTACGCCCTGTGTGGCTTCAAATTCTTTTCTCTGTGCCTCGCGGATTGCGTCTACTTTTGGCATTACCTCTTTTGCGTCGAGGCGGGCAAACAGGATCTCGGGTTTCGCCGCGACTTTGCCGCCGTCTTTGTACAGGCCGAACCGGTCTGCTTCGTCAAAAGTGCGGAGTTTCGTGTTAAGCTGTGACGCGATCTTCTCTGCAGTTTCGGGAAGAAAACTTCCAAGGAGGGAAGCGCCGATGGCGATGGCTTCCACAAGATTGTATAACACTTCGCCAAGGCGGTCTTTTTTTGCCCCGTCCCTGGCCAGCACCCAGGGAGCCGTTTCATCGATGTATTTGTTGCAGCGCCTGAACACCGCGAATACTTCGGAAATCGCATCCGCGACTCTGAGCCTGTCCATCTTTTCCGAGACCCGGTCTCTTGCCCCAGTCACGACGGCTTTTAAATCATTGTCGACGTCTTCGACGGTTCCGGTGCGGGCGACGATACCGTCAAAATATTTGTTGCTCATGGAAACCGTGCGGTTTACCAGATTTCCGAGCACATTGGCCAGATCGGAATTGAAGCGTTCGATGACAAGCTCCCATGTGATGATTCCGTCGTTGTCATACGGCATCTCATGGAGAACAAAATAGCGGGTTGCATCCACGCCAAAGAGGGAAACCATATCGTCGGCATAGATCACATTTCCTTTTGATTTGCTCATTTTATCGCCGCCCTGTAAAAGCCAGGGGTGACCGAAGATCTGTTTCGGGAGCGGCAGATCGAGCGCCATCAGGAAAATCGGCCAGTAGATTGTATGGAAACGGATAATATCTTTTCCGATCAGATGCAGATCTGCGGGCCAGTTTTTGCAAAACAGCCCGGAGGAAACGCCGTCCGCTTCATAGCCGATCTTGGTGATATAATTTGACAGTGCGTCCAGCCATACGTACACGATATGTTTCGGGTCGAAGTCCACCGGAATTCCCCATGAAAAAGAGGTTCTCGACACGCACAGATCCTGCAGGCCCGGCAGCAGAAAATTATTCATCATCTCGTTTTTCCGGGATACCGGCTGTATAAACTCCGGGTGGGCATTGATATGCGCGATCAGGCGGTCGGCATAGTTACTCATTTTAAAGAAATAAGCTTCTTCTTTTGCCGGCTTTACCTCACGGCCGCAGTCCGGGCACTTTCCGTCTGCGAGCTGGGATTCTGTCCAGAAGGATTCACAGGGCGTGCAGTACAATCCCTCATAAGCGCTTTTATAGATATCGCCTTTGTCGTATAACTTTTTAAAAATCTTTTTGACCTGTTTTTCGTGATCGGCATCTGTCGTCCGCACAAAGTTGTCGTAGGAGGTGTTCATCAGATCCCAGATCTGTTTTACCTCGCCGGCCACCTTGTCGACATATTCCTTTGGTGTGATGTGAGCGTTTTCGGCCTTTTCCTGAATTTTCTGCCCGTGTTCGTCCGTTCCTGTCTGGAAATACACGTCGTATCCTTCAAACCGTTTGTATCTTGCGATCGCGTCGGCAAGCACGATCTCATAAGTGTTTCCGATATGGGGTTTGCCGGAGGTGTAGGCGATTGCCGTCGTCATATAATATTTTCCTTTTTCTGCCATAAATAAATCCTCTCTTGCTTATAAAATAATGTGCTGTCCGCACAGACAGCCGCCGGAGCGCGGAACAGCGGACAGTGCAGGTTTCTGTGGTAAAAAAAAACGCCTTCTGATTTAAGATGCCGTCCCGGCATCTTAAAATCAGAAGGCGGGAAAAACCCGCGGTACCACTTCTTTTCACCCGGACGTCACAATCCGGATCTCAGCGGATATCAACGTCTGCTGTTAACATCCTCCGCTGTAACAGGCGGTCCTGTCAGGGCTTATCCCTTCCTGACCCGGCGTTGCGCCGGCCGGAAAAGTTCATCTCTGCCACTCCAAAGCCATCTTCCATCCGGATTTCCTTATTTTCTCTCAGCAAGCCGTCGGTCTGCTGCTTTGCGACGGCTGAAAATCTCTCTGTAAATTCCGGCCGGATGTACTCTCTTTTTCTTCGTGTTTTCTGTTGTTTAGAGTAGCATGGAAAAATGGGAAAGTCAAGGCGTAAATCCTTATCTCTCCGGGCTGCTTTTTCCTGCCCAGAAGACCGCTGCGGCGCATAGCGCGGCCGCGGCGGGGAACATCCGGGACAGGGTATCGTCGGCGACGGCCGGCAGAAGGGGCAGAAGCATGCCGGTCAGGTTAAAGGAAACATGGAACAGGACGGAGGCGTACAGGGAACGGAAGCGTTCCAGAACCCAGATAAAAAGCAGGCCAAGGAAAAACATGTAGATTCCCTGCAGGAGGGTTCCGTGCATCGCCGCGAACAGAAGGGAGGTAAAAAGAGCGGCAGCCGGCGCGGGCATTCCGTTTTTCAGGCGGGAATAGATAAAACCGCGGAATACGGTTTCTTCTACTGCCGGGGTGATGAAAACGACCGTGATCCAGGGAAGAAAGGGGGTTCCATACATAAGATGTGAGGCGTGCTGCAGATAAGCGTCCGTCCAGTGCCCTGGATAGGGGATCGTCTGCAGCGACAGGGAAAATAAAAGCTCAAAGGCGGCTCCCAGAAAAAGGACAGGGAGGATTCCGTTCTGCGCTATTTTTCGGAGGGCGATTTCGGAAGAGAAACTGCGTCCCTGGACAAGGAGGATCAGCCAGTATAAAAAGAGTGTCGTGATCCCGGAAATCAGCAGCATTGCCGGGGAATATCCGGAAAGACGCTCCAGTGTCTGATTGTATGAGGCTGCCGTATCCGCGGCCTCGCCTGCCGCCATGGCTTCCGCGGCGATCTGTGCGGAGACGATGGCAAATGCAATCGTTGACACTGCGATCTGCACTGCCGGATAAATCAGAAAATAGAGCGCCGCCCGGCCGGTTGCCGCAAGTATTTTTCCCATGACACGTTCCTCTCTTTATTTCCGTTCGGATATCGACTGTTTTGGGAATAGCCTGCCCATATTTCCGAAAAAAAATGCATCGCTCCTTCTGGTAGGGCGGCTGAATCTGCCGTACAAGAAAGGGCGGCGCACAGGCAGATCGGAAGAGCGTCGTGTAGGGAAAGAGTGTAGGTTATAGTGTA
>CANDFU010000055.1 GCA_947384095.1 uncultured Roseburia sp.
CGATGGGGCAGGCGGATAACATCCGCCGTGCGATGAGCAAAAAAAAGCAATATGTAATTGACGCGGAGCGGCAGAATTTTGTCTATGGAAATGAGGAGCAGGGCATCAAAGGCTGCGTCGGGGCAGGAATCGGGGAGAGGGAGGCAAATGAGATCTACGATTCAATGGTTGACTTTGCCAAGTATGCGTTTAACAAGTCGCATGCGGCTGCATATGCCGTGGTTGCATATCAGACGGCATATCTGAAATACTATTATCCGGTGGAGTTTATGGCGGCGCTGATGACGTCAGTCATAGATAATTCACGGAAAGTTTCGGAATATATTTATACCTGCCGCCAGATGGGGATAAAAGTCCTGCCGCCGGACATCAACGAGGGCGGCGGCCGATTTACCTCGATGGGAGGCGATATCCGCTACGGAATGTATGCCATCAAGAGTATCGGCCGCCCGGTGGTGGATGCGATTATGGCCGAGCGGAGCGCTAACGGCAGATACCGGACACTGCAGAGTTTTATTGAGCGGGTCGTGAATCATGAGGTGAACAAGCGTGCGGTGGAAAATCTGATCAAGGCGGGGGCCTGCGACGGGCTTGACGGAAACCGGCAGCAGATGCTCCTGCTGTACGGGCCATTGATCGACGGGATGAATCAGGAGCGGAAAAAGACGTTGGCGGGTCAGATGAGTCTGTTTGACTTTGTCTCTGCGGAGGAAAAACGTGCTTACGAGCTTCGCTATCCGGATGTGGCGGAGTTTGACAAGGAGGTAAAGCTGGGATTTGAAAAGGAGGTTCTTGGCATTTATTTAAGCGGGCATCCGCTGGAAGAATATGAGGCGCGCTGGAGAAAAAATATCACTGCGGTTACTACGGATTTCCTGGCCGATGAGGAGACGGGACAGGCAAAGCTTGCGGACAACCAGCCGGTGACAATCGGTTGGATGATCACCGCAAAAACCATCAAATACACGAAGAAAAATCAGACAATGGCTTTTCTGACGATTGAAGACCTGTTCGGAACGGTGGAGGTCATTGTGTTCCCGCGGGATTATGAAAAGTATCACACGCTGCTCGGAGATGATGAAAAGATCTTTGTCAGGGGACATGCTGCGATCGAAGAGGACAAAGACGGCAGGCTGATCTGTGAGCGCATTTATTCTTTTTCCGAGGCAAAGCAGGAGCTGTGGCTTCAGTTTGAGACGAAGGAAGCGTTTGAGGAACGGGAGCAGGAACTGTATCGCAGGCTGTGCGATTCAGACGGGACGGATCCGGTTGTCATCTATATTTCGTCGATCAAGGCCATGAAGCGGCTGGGCGGGAATCACAGTATCCGGATTGACCGGGAGCTTGTAAACAATTTAACGAACTTTTTAGGCAAAAACAATGTAAAAGTTGTAGAAAAGAGCATTGAAAAGCGGGCATAAAGAGATTAAAATGGAAAAGAAATCTAACGGGCATACTTTTTGAGGAGGGAATTTATATATGGCAAAAGAAATCAATACGATTGGCGTGCTGACCAGCGGCGGCGACGCTCCGGGTATGAATGCCGCAATCCGTGCAGTTGTTCGTGAGGCCATTGCAAAGGGAAAGAAGGTAAAGGGTATCAAGCGCGGCTATGCGGGGCTGCTTCAGGAGGAGATCGTCGACATGGAGGCAAAGGACGTGTCGGATATCATCCAGAGAGGCGGAACGATTCTGCAGACGGCGCGCTGTTCAGAGTTCCGGACGGAAGAGGGCCAGAAGAAGGGCGCTGAGATCTGTCATAAGTATGGCATCGACGGCGTGATCGTCATCGGCGGCGACGGCTCTTTTAAAGGCGCTCAGAAGCTGGCGAATTACGGCGTCAACACAATCGGGCTGCCGGGAACGATTGATCTTGATATTGCCTGTACAGAGTATACGATCGGGTTCGACACGGCGGTGAATACCGCGATGGAAGCGATTGATAAAGTGCGCGATACCTCCACTTCTCATGAGCGCTGCAGCATTATTGAGGTGATGGGGCGCGGCGCGGGGTATATTGCGCTCTGGTGCGGTATTGCAAACGGCGCCGAGGATATTCTTTTGCCGGAGCGGTATGATTATGATGAGCAGAAGATAGCGAACCATATCATCGAAAACAGAAAGCGCGGAAAGCAGCACCATATTATTGTGAATGCGGAGGGGATCGGGCATTCTGCAAGCATGGCGAAGCGTATCGAGGCCGCGACCGGCGTTGAAACGCGCGCGACGATTTTAGGACACATGCAGCGCGGCGGAAGCCCGACGTGTAAGGACCGTGTTTACGCTTCCACGATGGGGGCGATTGCGGTGGATCTGCTCTGTGAGGGGAAGACCAACCGGATCGTCGGATACCTGAACGGACATTTTTCGGATTACGACATTGACGAGGCGCTCGCGATGGAGAAGCATATCTGGGATTATCAGTATGAGATCAGCCGGAATCTTTCTTTATAATTATTTCTGATTTGTCTGGCGGGAACTCCACGGATTCTGTTTCGTGGAGTTTTTCTGATAATGCAAGCATTTTTGGAGGAAGCGGATGATTACAAGCAGACAGAACCAGCAGATGAAGCGGATTATGCTTCTGGAGAAGAAGGCCGGAGCCAGAAGGGAGCAGGGGCTTTTTGTCGCGGAGGGAAAAAAGATGTTTTCCGAGGCGCCGCGGGACTGGCTGCGCGGCGTATATGTTTCGGAGCATTTTGCCGCGGATCCCGGCGCCGGAAAACTGCTTTCCGATGTGGAATACGAAGTTGTCGCGGATTCTGTGTTTGAGCAGATATCGGATACCGTGACCCCGCAGGGAATCATAAGCCTTGTAAAGACGCCGCAATATCCGTTCTTAAGTCTGTTTAGAGGCAGGCGCACGCATCTGCTGATACTCGAAGGGATTCAGGATCCGGGAAATCTGGGAACGATGCTGCGCACGGCCGAGGGGGCGGGCGTGACAGGGGTTGTCATAAACCGCACGACGGCGGATTTATTTGCTCCGAAGACGGTCCGCTCAACGATGGGAAGCATCTATCGTATGCCTTACTTTATCGCGGAGAATCTTGCAGAGACGATCCGGGAAATCAAGGCACAGGGGGTGCGTATCTTTGCGGCGCACCTTTCGGGGGCAGGACAGTATGACGCGGCGGATTATACGGGGGCCACGGCTTTTCTGATCGGCAGCGAGGGGAGCGGGCTTTCGGAAGAGATTTCTGCGCTCTCCGACGAGCGGGTGCGGATTCCGATGGAGGGGGCCGTGGAATCCTTAAATGCAGCCGTGTCGGCGGCTCTGCTGATGTATGAGGCAAAAAGGCAGAGGGGCAGAGGTAACGGTTCGGGGGAGATCATATGAGAATCTGGTTTAAAGTGATGAAGGAAAACCGTCTGGTGCGGGATCAGATGATTGCCGATGAGTCGGATGAGACGCGGACACACAAGATTTTTGGGGCGCTGGAGAAGGTATGTTATGAGTTTGATCTTGAGCAGCCGATCTGGCTGGATTCCAATGTAAATGAGTTTAAGCGGCACGCAAAAACCCGTTTTTTGCAGGACAATTTTATCGAGCGGCTTTCGTTTGATTACCTGGAGATGCAGGTGGTTGAAGAAGATTAAAAATAGGAAAAAAGTGTGAAACTTTTTCAAATAGCTGTCCCATAGATCTTAAAAGTATGTTATACTATTTCTATACGGGACTTTTGTTTGGAGGGATCGCGATGGACAGGCCGCTTACATTTAGTGATGGCGTAGACAGCTGGAATACGATTATTTTTTTATACAGGTCGGCGTTAAAAGAGGTTGGGACGAAGGTTGAGATATTAAACGACGAATTTCAGCAGGTTCATCGGTATAATCCGATTGAATATATCAAATCCAGGATAAAGACGCCGGAAAGTATTGTAAAAAAGTTAAAAAGGCATGGTTATGAATCCTCGATTGACAATATGGTCAGTTATGTGAATGATATCGCCGGGATCCGTATTGTCTGCTCTTTTACCTCCGATATATACAGGCTTGCGGAGATGATCGGCAGACAGAATGATCTGACTGTCATTTCGGTAAAGGATTATATAAGGCATCCGAAAGAGAGCGGATACAAAAGTTATCATATGCTTGTGACGGTTCCCATTTTTCTGACTGACCGGATTATCGACACGAAGGTGGAGATTCAGATCCGGACGATGGCGATGGACTTCTGGGCGAGTCTGGAGCACAAGATTTATTATAAATTTGAAGGGAACGCACCGGAGTACATCAGCCGGGATTTAAGAGAGTGTTCCGGTATCGTCTCGATGCTGGACGCCAAGATGCTGCAGCTGAACGAGGCGATCCTTGAGGCCAGGGCGGCGCAGAACGGCGCGGTGGAGGAAAGAAAGTAAAAGAATGGCAGACGGATGTCTGCTATTCTTTTTTTGTACAGCTCCGCTTTGAGCGGTTCCTTTTTTCTATCAGCCGCGAGAGTGTGTTGAACCATGTCTGCGGCAGAGAAAATCCGAAGATAATGCCGAGAACGATCGCGCCGGCAACCTTGATTGTTTCCATTCCGGAGGCGGAGCAGAGATCCATTTTGTTCATAATAAAGTAGTAAGACATATAATAAATCCCGGCGCCCGGCACCAGGGGAAAGATTCCGGCGATCAGATAGACCGTGACCGGATTTTTCCGCAGACAGGCGATGATGCGGGAGAGGACAGTCAGCGCAAACGAGGCGGCGAGATTGGCGACCGGTTTTCCTGCGCCGCCGCTTAGGCAGGATGAGTAGACAAACCAGCCGACGGCGCCCGTCAGCCCGCAGAAGACCAGTTCTTTCCCAGGGGCGGTAAACAGGATGGCGAAAGAAACCGTCGCCGCCATACAGATCAGAAGCTGCTGAATCATTACAGGAAAACACCTCCTATGTCGAGAGTGGAGCGGTAAATTGTGATCACAGCGCCGACGCCGACGGCGATACAAAAGGCAGTCAGGACGGCATCAATCATGTGGATGGCGCCGGAGAGATAGTCGCCGTTGAAGAAATCGCGGATGGAGGTTGTAAGGGCGATTCCGGGGACCAGGGGCATGATGGAACCGATGATAATTTTGTCATACTGGAGCGTTTTCCACAGAGAGTAGAAAAACAGGGCCAGCAGCGTCACGCTCGCACTGCCCAAAATGTTGGTGATAAATTTGGACGCTTTGCGCCGCGCGAGGAAAAGCAGGAAAACCTGCAGCAGCATTCCGATGAAAAATGCGCATAAGGCGTCAAAGATGTTTCCCCCGTACAGATAACCGAAGCCCGCGCTTCCGATCCCGCAGAAAAGGCACTGGACGAGGTTATGATTGTACGGGATTGCCTTGCAGCCATCGAGGCGGACCCATGCGTCCCGCAGGGAACAGTCGTGCGCACAGATTTCGCGGGACAGCTCGTTGAGCGCGGCGATGCGCCCGAGGTGCGTCCTGCCGAGCGGCACATGGCGGACCATGCTGCAGGCGTCGTCGCGGTCTTCGTTGGCGCTGGCAAAAATGCCGTTCGAGAGGACGTAGACGTCATAATTTTCAATTTCGTATGCATCCAGAATGTGCATTACGGTGTCTTCGACGCGGTAAACTTCCGCGCCGTTCCGGAGCAGTGCGTCGCCCATCTCGACGGCGAGCGCCAGTATTTCTTTTGTCACAGCCATCTGGTTGTCACCGACCTTTCCACAGACTCTGTTGCTGGACACAGACGCTTTTTCCTGAGAACTGTGTCCGCATGAATGCAGATACCGCAATGCGGCCGCTTCTGGTTATATATCAAAAAATAACATGTTTTCCTGTAAATTGCAATCTGATACATAATATTTGTAAAAACAGAAATAATAATGCATGAAGCGAAGCTGTAAACAGGGCAAAGGAAAGGAGAAAACGATGAACTGCAGGAAGTACAGGGCTTGTCTGGCGGGGATAATTGTGATCGCGCTTGTGGCCGGACTGCTTATTTTTGTAAAAAATATGAGACAGGCCAGGATTCCGGAAGACGGGATATTGGTGGAGCATGTTGAGAATGATGAAACAGATGGAGACGGTGCTGTGGCATGGGCGTGAAAAACGAAACGTTATACCTGAAGATTGACCAGAATACGATTGTGACGGACCGGCATGTGACGCTTTCCGATATCGCGAAGATGGAGTGCTCCGATCCGGCTGTCGTGCGCCGGTTAAAGCAGAAAAAAATCTATACGTTTCAGGATGCGATGGACACAAAGAAACAGAAAAATGTGATGAAAGTCTTTTCTGTGCTAAAGATCATCGCGCTGATTCATGAGGAGTATCCGGATGTGGAGGTGTCCAACGAGGGAGAGAGCGACTTTATCATCGAATATGTCCCCGACCCGAAAAAGCCGAAATGGATGAATGCCGTAAAGACGATCGTACTCTGCTCCATTACTTTTTTTGGCGCAGCGTTTACGATTATGACGTTTAACAACGATGTCGGTGTTCCGGATGTGTTTTCCAAGCTGTATCTGCAGGTTATGGGCACGCCATCCGATGGGTTGACGGAACTGGAGTTTTGTTACAGTATCGGACTTGCCCTCGGCATCACGGTTTTTTTTAATCATGTGGGGCATAAAAAGATTACGCCGGATCCGACGCCGATTCAGGTGGAGATGCGCAAATACGAGCAGGATATCGACACGACATTTATCGAGAACGCGGAGAGAAAGGGACACAGCATTGATGTTAATTAAGCATATTTTTTTGGGATTTCTGGGGATTGCGTCCGGTTTTGTGGTGTCGGCAGGTACATTTGCCTTTCTGATTGTGATCGGCGTGGTGCCGCGGATGATCGGCAAGTGCAACCGCGCCGCAGAGACGATGCATTTTGAGAATGCGATTATTCTGGGAGGGATCCTGGGCAATATCGCATCCGTATTTCTGCGGCTGAGGTTTCCGTTTGGTCCGCTGTTTCTCTGTGCATACGGGCTCTCCGCAGGGATTTTTGTCGGATGTATCGCGGTTGCGCTTGCGGAGATTTTAAATACGTTTCCGATCGTATTCCGCAGGATCGGGCTGAAAGAAGGACTTACGTTTATGATGCTTGCCATGGCGTTTGGAAAGATGGCGGGCTCCTTTTATTATTTTCTGCACCACATTGGCTGATGGCACGGAGGGGAAAATGGACGAAAAGAAAGAGCGTTTAAATAAAAAGTATAATGACTATGTAAAACAGGTGACGCCGACGCACAATCTGTGGCTGAATATGGCAAAGGCATTTGTGACGGGAGGCGTGATCTGCTGTATCGGGCAGTTTATTTTAAATACCTGCCTAAGCTATGGCATGGATAAGGATACGGCGGGGAGCTGGTGCAGCCTTCTTCTGGTGCTGCTGTCCGTGATTCTGACCGGGTTTAATATTTACCCGTCGCTTGCAAACTGGGGAGGCGCCGGGGCGCTGGTACCCATCACCGGATTTGCCAACGGGGTTGCGGCGCCGGCGATTGAGTTTCAGAAAGAAGGCCAGGTGTTTGGGATCGGGTGCAAGATCTTTACGATTGCAGGGCCGGTGATTCTGTACGGGATATTTTCCAGCTGGGTGCTGGGACTGGGGTATTGGGCCGGAAAACTAATTGGAATATTTTAGAGGAGGAAGGCAAATGCGAAGTATTTATGGAATGCCTTCCGACGACATGGCAGGTGACGCTTTGCGGCGCGTGCCGCTGCTGAGTGAGAGGAGGGGGTGCGCAGGCTGCATGGGCCTGGTGGAAGGATGAATGCTGATGTTATGTGTGTGACTGTCCCGGGGATATCTGCCTTGCAGAGATCCCCGGGCTTTTTCTGGATGACGTTATCCTGACAGGAAACGCTTAAGGATTGACTTTGTACGGAGCCCGGTACATAATATGGCTTGTATGCCCGCTTCTGTCACGGCTTTGTATCACGGCTTCCTGGCGGCGCTTCGGAAAAGATATGTGCTTACTTCCGGCGGGAAAAGTGGTTTTGGGCGTTGTGACGGAGCCGGGAGATTTGAAAGCCGGGGGCATATCCGGCAGGAGGTTTTCGGAGGGACGGAAAAGAGATGGCAATGACAAACGATGAGATCCGCATATGGCTTATGGAGCACGCGGAAGAAAAGTTTCAGAAGTTTACATCCGGTCTGATTCCCGGAAGCGATGAGATTTTAGGGGTCCGTATTCCGGCGCTGCGCAGACTCGCGAAGGAGCTTGCGCAGGGCGACTGGCGGGCTTATCTGAAAAGTGCGCGCGACGACACGTATGAAGAGATTATGCTGCAGGGACTGTGCATCGGGTATGTGAAGGCGGATATCGGCGAGCTGCTGGAGGCTGCCGCGGCGTTTATTCCGAAGATTCATGACTGGTCGGTGAACGACAGTTTTTGCTCCACGTTTAAAATTGCGGCGAAATACCGCAGCCTGGTGTGGGATTTTCTGATGCAGTACAGAGAATCGGAACGGGAATTTGAACAGCGCGTTGTCGCGGTCATGCTGATGGATCATTTTCTGGTGGAGGAATATATCGACCGGGTGCTTAAAGTGTGGGACGGGTTAAAACATGGCGGGTATTATCGCAGGATGGGGGTGGCCTGGGGAATTGCGACAGCTTATGCCGGGTTTCCGGAGCAGACACATGCGTTTCTGCT
>CANDFU010000056.1 GCA_947384095.1 uncultured Roseburia sp.
GCTTTTCATTGACAAATATCAGTTTCCGTGTATGCTTTTCTTTTATTTCCTCACAGGTAATGCCGATTCTGGCAAACATTTCCAGTGTCTGATCCGCAAGTCTCCCCTTTCCGAGGGCAAACGTCAGATACCTCTTCCCTTCCATAAATAAAGGCTCCTTCCATCCTTACGATTCGCCGCGGCCTATGCATCCGCCCGGTACACGCGGCGCCCTGTGTTTACCCGGACAGGCTCCCCGAAACCGGCAAACCTATAAAAATCTTATCTCCGTGATATGATTCTGCTGCGCATAGGCCGTGTAATCCGCCTCTGTTTTTGCCGGATCCCTCGCAAGCAGCACCACCGCCTGCCCCGCGCTCCTGCGTTTTCTGGCCTGCAGAATCGCCTCGCTGCGTCCCGACGGCCCATATACAATCAGAAGCAGCAGGCGGTTTACCGGAACCTCAATCTTCTGCCGCAGAAGCACCGCCATCAGCTGATCGAGCACGATTGCAAATCCGATGGAAGCGGATGCCTTTCCGAAATGGGTAAGAAGCCGATCATAACGCCCGCCCTGCACGATCGCCTCCCCGCTTCCAAACGTATAACCCGCAAAGATAATCCCTGTATAATACTGGTAGCGGCTGATAATTCCAAGCTCAAAAGAGACATAACGGGAAATCCCATAGACTTCCAGAATCGCATGAAGCTCTTCCAGCCTCCCGAGCGCCTCTGAAATGCGCGGATACCCCGCCGCGCAACGCCTGGCTGCGCCGAAATCCTCCGGCCCCGTATAGAAATTTCCGAGCATGCCAAAAAGCTGCTTTAACTCTTCCTTCAGGTTCATGGACGAGATCATCTCATCGACCCCGAAAAAGTTCTTGTTCGCAATCAGACCGCGCAGCTCTTCCTCCTGCTCCTCCTTAAGCCCGGCCGCCTCCTTAAGCCCACGGAAAAAATCTGCGTGGCCGACGCTGATCTGAAACTCCTTAAGCCCGGCTGCCCTGAGGCAGTCCACAACCATCGAGATCATCTCCGCGTCCGCGTCCACGCCCAAGTCTCCGATCAGCTCGGCTCCAAGCTGCGTATTCTCTTTCAGCCTCCCCTGATAACTGTTGTTATTGATAAACGTATTTCCGGCATAACAGAGGCGGACGGGCATCTCTTCCTCATGGAAATAGGTCGCCGCGCAGCGTGCAACCGACGGCGTGATATCCGGCCTGAGCGCCAGCGTATTGCCCTCCCTGTCAAAAAACTTGTAGAGGTCCCTTGACGGCGTCGTTCCGATTTCCTTCCCAAAAATATCGAAATATTCAAACGTCGGGGTCTGAATCGGGCGATACCCGTACTGCCTCAGCATCCCGTTGAGCTTTTCCTCTAAAACCAGCTTTTTCTCGCACTCCTCATTATAAATATCCCGCACACCCTCGGGTGTGTGCAACAATCTTTCTCTCATCCCGCCCTCCATGCACGCAACAAATTCCGATTTTCTGACTACGGCACAAATATGTGCGCTGCCCGCCACAGATCCATGCGCAGCAGCTGCTTTTGCAAATTAAAGTGTTAATTCGCCAACGTATCTGCAAACAAAACTCTTTCGATTATAAGGGAAATTCCTGCGATTGTCAATCCCTCCGGAGCAGGTCCTTCTGCAGTGCATCCAGGTACGGCACCAGAACCCCTCTCCCTTTTTCAAGAAAAAAATCCGGCTCCAGCTCTTCATACCGGAAACTCTTACGGCCGCCCTCCCTGGAGCGGTTCCAGAACGCCTTAAGCTTTTCAAACCTTAAGTAATAAAATACATCCCTGTGCGTAAAACTGAGCAGAAAAAACGCGATTCCTCCCTGTTTCTCAAAATGTTCCATAAAGTTCACCTGATGCTCATGGATATTCTGAAGCGGAAACGTATCCGAGTGGCACTCTTTTGCATCAAAACAGACCGGGATCCCCTGCACGGCGCCGATATAGTCGACGGTACTTTTCTGGTCAAAATAGGCAAGCGTGATATGCCTTGTCTCCTTGTCAATTGTAATCGGGGTGATCGGAGTCGGGACCTTCTGAATCAGCGCAAGCCCGTTTTCCAGATATTTCTCATTGGTGCGGTTGATGTATTCTTCCAGCGCAGATCCCCTTAACCCCCTCGAATTCCATGTCGCCATACTGATCCTCATTCCTCAATTCATCATAATCCTACCAGATTTTAACACGAATCCCCCCATGCAGCAACCGTCCGGCGGCAGATGGTACTCCTATGCCGCCGTCAGCACCATGCCCCATAATGGTATCGTTATCATGGAAAGTATCGTAGATGCAATCACCAGCCTTGTCGCAAAGATCTCATCCGCATGATATTTACTGGCCAGAATGCTTGTCGTCGCCCCCGCCGGCATGCCGGTCAGAATCACGCAGATTCCGGTCACCAGATACGGCATGGAAAACATTCTGCACACACCATATACCAGCCCGGGCATGATCGCCAGCCGCAAAATACTATAGAAAAGCACTTCCCTGTCAAACAACAGGCGCAGATCCGCCTTCGCAAGTATCATCCCGATAACCATCATGGACAATGCCGTATTGCATCTTCCGATTGTCTGAAACACATTCATCAGTATATCCGGCAGGGAAATCTGCAGGCACATCACCAGAATACCCATGACGCAGGCCAGAATACAGGGATGTGTGACAACCTTCTTTATCGTGCCTTTCCAGTCGCTGCTCCTGGTGTAAATAGCAAGGCCGGATGACCACATCATAACCCTGAGCGGAATCAGAAACATATTGGCCATGGCAAGCCCCATTTCCCCGAACATTCCCTCCACGACAGGATTGCCCAGGAAACCGGCATTGGAGCAGATCAGCCCGTAACGGAGACTCATCTGGTGCGATAGTTCCTTTCTGGCATAAAATACTTTTCCCGCAACAGAGCTGAAAATCTGGATCCCGATACTGATGACAAGGACCAGAAGAAACTGTCCCAGAAATCCCTGGATGCTTCCGGCCGTAAACGCGCTTAAAATATTACAGGGCAGGACAATATAGATCACCAGGTCCGTGATATTCTTCTGCCCCTCATCCGACACCAGCCCTTTCTTTTTCACCATCATACCCACAAAAATCAACGCAAACATTGTAATCTGCATCGCAATTATATCTTTCATTTCATGCACCTCTTCATCGTTTTGTTTCCATTTCCATTAAACCCGGCGGCCGATCTTATCCTTGCCGATTTCATCCGCCGGTAGTATAATACTTCTATCCGAATGTTCGTTTATTCCATATTTTAAGGAGATCAGATCATATGAAGGAGATTATCAGACAAAAAATACGCCACGGTTTCGACCGGATGGCGACGTCCATAAAATGGGTCATCTTTTCCCTCCTGTCGGGATGTGTGATCGGCGCAGTCGGAACGGCTTTCTATTTCGCAATGTCCGTTGTGACACTGATGCGCGAAAAAAATCCCTGGCTGCTCTTTCTGCTGCCGGTCGGCGGCCTGATGATCGTCGGATGTTACCGCCTCCTCCACGACGACAAGGATACAGGGACAAATCTGGTTCTCTCCGCAATTCATTCCGGGGACGAACTTCCCCTGCGCATGGCGCCGCTGATTTTCCTGTCGACGCTGATCACACACCTGTTCGGAGGATCCGCCGGAAGAGAAGGCGCCGCCTTACAGCTCGGAGGCAGTATCGGAAACGGCATCGGCAGACTCTTCCGTTTTGACGAAAAGGACAAGCATATTATGATTATGTGCGGCATGAGCGCCGCTTTTTCGGCGTTGTTCGGCACGCCGATGGCCGCGGCAATTTTTTCCATGGAAGTCGTCAGCGTCGGTATTATGCACTATTCCGCCCTCGTGCCCTGCGTCATTGCCTCGCTGATCGCCCACGCGATCGCCGTATCTTTCGGGGTAGCCCCGGAAGCTTTTCCACTGAAAGAAATCCCGTCTTTTACATTTGGCTCCGCCGCCCGGGTATGTGTGCTCGCGATTCTCTGCGCGCTTTTAAGCATCTGTTTCTGCGTGATGCTGCACCAGGCAGAGCACTTTTACAAAAAACTGATCAGAAACCAGTATCTGCGCGCCGCGGCGGGCGGTTGTATCGTAGTCCTCCTGACCCTTCTTGCCGGCAGTCAGACCTACAACGGCGCCGGTATGCCCATGATTGAACATTGCATGGAAGGCACGGTCCGTCCGGAAGCCTTTTTCCTTAAAATGCTCTTTACGGCCGCCACTCTGGGAGCCGGTTTCAAAGGCGGCGAGATCGTTCCGTCCTTTTTCACGGGAGCCACCTTCGGCTGCCTGTTCGGGAATCTGACAGGGTTCTCTCCCTCCCTGTGTACCGCCGTCGGCATGGTCTCTGTCTTCTGCGGCGTGACAAACTGCCCGGTCACGGCTCTCCTTATCAGCTTCGAGCTCTTTGGCTTTGAAGGAATGCCTTATTTTCTTCTGACAGCGGCTTTCAGCTATATGCTCTCCGGCTACTACGGCCTGTATCACAGCCAGAAAATCATCTACTCCAAATACAAAACCAACTACATAAACCGCAAAACACAGTAAACCCCCTTTCACCCCCGGTGCAGCCGGGGATGGAAGGGGCTTGCCATGAAAGCTCTGAAACAAACGATCAGACGTCCGCATTCCGCTGCGGCCTATGTGCATGCCGTCAGTCTTTTTCCGTCATCCGGATTTCCTCCGTCCCGGAAACCGCTTCGTTTACCGCGGCATCCTCCATCTCCTCCATCTCGTTGATTTTCCGCGTACAGTGCGCGTCCTGCGCGATTGCGCTTAAAATCCGCTTGATATCCCCCGGCGTAAACATGGAAATGGCATGCGACAGATCTCCGATATTGGCCCGGTTCACCTTAAGGCAGCCGCCGTCCTCAAGCGGAATTGTCAGAACCTGTTTCGGGTCACTGATATCCCCAAGGCTGATCACCTGTTTTTCATCATCGCAAAAAAACGTGACTCCGTGATACTGAATATACCCCTGCCCGTCCGCCATAAAAGAATACGGCGCTTTCTTCTCTGTTTCTATTTTTTTCTCCACATAACTCCCGTCGATCGCCGGCCTGTTCCGCGGGCTTTGTATGCGTGAAAAATCCTGACTTCCTCCGATTGCCGCTATTGACATTATTTCTTCCTCCTGTCATCCTCTATGTATTTGTTTCTCTCTTAGATTATCGGCACGGAAATGTATTTTTTTCAAAAAATGTAACGAATCCCGCAATTATTGTCAGCAAATCCATTTGTCCGGATGGCTTTTGCCACATTCCTATATGCAAAAAGCTGTCCGTTTTTGAACCGGACAACTTTTAAGAACAGCATAACCATTCATTTTTCCTCAATAACCTCCGCTGCCGCCATACAGCGCCCTGCGGACCGGCAGCGCCACCAGATATGCGCCGACAACGGAAACCACGTCCTTGATCAGATATGGCACGGAAACCTGCAAAAAGGAAACCGGAAACGCGACTCCCGCCACCACTGTATACTGTATCACCCCAAGGAGATGACATACCGCCAGTCCTGCAATGCCCATGGCAACGCGGACAATGGAGTTCCTTTTTGTCATTCCGGCTCCGCAGAGCGCTGTCAGGACGAGAAATCCCCACAAAAATCCGCCGGTATACCCTGCCAGCCAGGACGGTCCGCCGGTCATCCCCGCAAACACGGGAACGCCGACCGTTCCCAGCAGCAGATAAATAACCGTCGACGCCGTCCCTCTGCGAAAACCAAGCACATAGCCGCAGAGCGCCACAGCAAACGTCTGCAGAGTCACCGGCACACCGCTGGGCATCGGAATCGTCAGGATGGAAAGCACGCTTAAAACCGCCGTAAACATTCCGATTGTTACAATTGTCTTTGTCGATATCTTCATCTTCCGCCTCCATAAAATTATGTCTGTGCTTCTACACAAAGATATCATATCTGCTTTTTGTTTTATTGTCAACCTATTTTAAATCAAAGTTAACATTCGTGTGCCACTGCGCAGACAGCCGCTGCGGATGATTCAGCCGGTTCAGCGAAAGCTCTTAATCCAGTTGATCAGCGAGTCATGGTACACATTTTCCACCACATCCCTGCGCATCTGATCAGTGACCGGACCGTTCTTCTCCATTATCGCAAGAATCGCTTCCTGAAGGCCGGCAATTCTTCCTTCCTCAAACGCCTTCCGGGTGGCGGAGTCCCCTTCTTCCTGTACATCCGCCGCGCCGGAGCCAGCCGCCGGCTTTTTCGGTTCCGGAACACGCTGCTTTACGGCTTCCTCTTTTTTGGCTTCCTCCTTTACCAGTCCTAAAGCGTTCTCTTCTTTTTGTGCGGCTGTCTCTCCCTTTCCCGCCGCGCGCTCTCTGGATTGATCCAGAGCGCCGACTTCCAGAACAACCGTCTTTAAACCGCCTTCCGGCGATGCATTAGCTTCTGTGATGGGAATCCAGATCTCTCCCGCATTTGCCCTGACATTCACTGCGATCCTTCCGCCCTCCGCGGATACCTTCTGACCGGAGAGGACGCCGATATACCCTGCGGCGTTTCCTGCCGGAAGCGTCATCACAAAATCACTGTCATCATTGTTCACCGATACAAGAACGCTCTCGCCCTGATACTCCCTGGAAAACGCATACTGCCGGTTTGTCAGAAGAAGCTCGTTGTAAGTCCCGTAAGAAAGCGCCTTCGTACTCTGGCGTATCTTTCCCAGAGCCGCAATCAGACGGGTAAAAGAATTTTTTTCCACCGCGTCCTTATAGTCGGAAAGAGACAGCGCAGGCCGCAGCGAATCATCGGAAAACCGCTCTTTTCTCCCCTCTATCCCGAACTCAGAGCCATAATAAACAGAAGGCACACCCGGCAGCGTATAAAGAAGGATGTGAACCGGAATAAAATGCGCCTTATTGTTCAGCTTCGTGTAAATGCGCTCCACGTCATGATTGTCCACAAAATTGTAAAGCTTAAGGCCGTCCGGCCGGTTTCCTCCCATGCCATAAAGCCGCTTGACCGTGTGGGCGATCTCAAAATAATTGTGATCGTTGTGCCCGGAATAAAGGGCCTTGTGCAGATTGTAATTGGTGACAGAGTGCAGCGTCCCCTCGTTTACCCAGCGTGTGTAATCGCCGTGGATCACCTCGCCCATCAGCCAGAATTCCGGCTTTACCTGCTCCGCCACCTGGCGCAGCGCGCGCATATAGTCAAAATCCAGCACGTCGGCGGCGTCAAGCCGGATCCCGTCGATATCAAATTCACTGACCCAGAAGCGGACGACATCACAGATGTAATCCCGGACCGCCGGGTTATGCTGGTTGAGCTTTACGAGAAGATTATAACCGCCCCAGTTCTCATAGGTGAAGCCGTCATTGTATTCGTTGTTTCCCCAGAAATTTACATTGCAGTACCAGTCTTTGTATCGCGACCCTTCCCTGTTTTTTTTGATATCCTGAAAAGCAAAAAAATCACGCCCCGTGTGATTGAACACGCCGTCCAGAATCACCCTGATGCCCTGCCGGTGGCACTCCGCCACAAAATCTGCCAGATCTTCATTCGTTCCCAGACGGCTGTCCAGTTTTTTATAGTCCGTCGTCTCATATCCGTGTCCGACCGATTCAAACAGCGGACCGATATAAAGTGCAGTGCATCCGATCTCCTTCACATGGGAAATCCACGGGAGCAGTGTATTAAGGCGGTGTTCCGGCTCCCCATACGGGTTCTGTTTCGGCGCCCCTGTCAGCCCCAGCGGATAAATGTGATAAAATACTGCCTCGTCATACCATGACATAGATTGCTACCTCCTGAATATGGTTCCTTTCGGACGGCTGTTTTTCCGAAGATAAGACCGCGCCCTCTCAAAAACCTTTTTAAACTTTTATTATATCACAATCGGGCAATTTATGGTACTATTTTCCACGCTGTTTCATTTGTCTTTGCCACCGTCTTACAATGGAATCCCTATTGCAGCAGAGCAAGTACTCTCTCTCCCGATTTATTTGCCTGCGCCATCATCGCCTCACCAACCTGTTCCAGGATACGATCCCTTGAAAACATTACCATTTCATCTGCCATATCCGTATCCCTGATACGTGATTCTGCACTCTGTGCATTTTCTGACGCATTTGTAACATTCTGATAAGTGTGCTCGAGCCGGTTCTGCTGGGCGCCGATCCTGCTTCTCTGACCAGTAAGAATCGTCAGCGCTTTCGCCGTCCGTGTGATGGCGTCCCCGGCGCCTTCTTCTGTCGATGCATCCAGTCCCGTAAGACCAAGCACATCCGTGTCCATATCCTCAAATTCCAGAAACATTCCATCCATCCTGCCCCCACTGGACTGAATCCACCACTTTCCGTCCTCTTCGCGCGAAGATGCGCCAGGAGCCGCCGGCTTGTCTTCCCTGCGGACATTCGCAGATATAAACCTTGTCTCAAGATGAAATTTAAAACCAATCATCGGAGAAGCGCCGCCAGTAAGACTGCTCCGTTTCCACAAGGAATCCAGCAAATCCCCGATCGGCATATCTCTTGTCAATGTTACTTAGATCGGAAGAGCGTCGTGTAGGGAAAGAGTGTAGGT
>CANDFU010000057.1 GCA_947384095.1 uncultured Roseburia sp.
ACCTCCTCCATCGCTCCCCGTGTCGTCCTGGATTCTGCCTTCAGCTGTTCCACCTTTTCGTAGATATCATTGATCCCCGCCTGCATCTTCCGCGAGGTTCCCGACACGTCGTCAAGCAATGTCTCCGTCTCGCTCTGCGCCCTGCGGATCGTCTCGAGCTTCTGCCCGTTGTTGTCGTTCATCGTCTTTGACGCCAGGTAAGAGTAAACTCCCACAAGCACCATGACAAGGAGCTGCAAAAGCCCCGATCCCATATCGCGGAATCCAAATTTTCCTGTCATGGAACCTCCGATCACCACAATAAAACTCTCCAGCGTCGTCCCGATATTGATTTTTATAGAATACGCCGGGTCGTTAAAAATCGTAATCATGACCAGCATCGGTATCACGTACAGAAATGTCATGCTGTTCGTCGTCGTAAAAAGGATGAACGTATACATGACGGCAAACCCCTGCGCCACCAGGTGCTTGATCATTTTTGTCTCGTGATCGCGAAACCAGAAAAAAAGCTCCGCCGCCACCGGAACCAGTGCCAGGACGGCCACAATCAGCCCATACCATACGGTCCGGCTCCCCACAGCCGCCTCCGCGAGAAACGTGCCCGCGATAATCACCGCCTCAACCGCATGGCAGGTCAGCGCCACTTTATTATTCCGTTCCAGATCGGAAACTGCTCTTTTGTTCATAAATTACCTCATTTCTGCGCTACATGACTGCGTACATCAAGTCTGCGATACCATGCAGATACAAACCCAGACGCGTCCGCCTTCCAGGATAAAATCACCTATGGTAAAAATGTACCACGTTTCCGCCTCTGATTCAAGCATTCATCGCATCTTTTCGCGCAATCTCTGCAAAATTTTCTTTTCCGCGCGGCTGACCTGCACCTGCGTCATTCCCAGGATCCGCGCCGTCTCGCTCTGCGTTTTATTTTCAAAATACCGGAACCGTATCAGCCTCTTTTCCTGTTCCGTAAGCATTTTTAAAAGCTGGCCGATCACAATCCGGTTTAAAACCGCTTCTTTTTCCGGCTCCTCCTGTCCAAATCCTTTGTCTTCCCCGCCAAGCTGGTCGATCAGAAACAGTTCGTCCCCGTCCTTCTCATATACCGGCTGATATATTGATTCCACATCCCGCGCGGCTTCCGTCGCCATCACAATTTCTTCCGGCAAAAGCTTCGTCTCTTCCGCCAGCTCGGCAATTCCCGGCTCTCTTCCCAGTTTTCCCGCGAGCAGCTGCCGTGCCCGGCCGACCTTGTACGCATTCTCCTTTAACGTACGGCTCACTTTTACCATGCCGTCATCCCTTAAAAAACGCCGGATCTCTCCCATGATCATCGGAACTGCATATGTGGAAAATGCGAGATGAAGCGAAAGATCAAATTTATCGATCGCCTTCATCAGCCCGATGCAGCCAATCTGGAATATCTCTTCCCTGTCATGCCTGCGATCCTGAAACCGCCGCGCAACGGCGTGTACCAGACCGAGGTTCTCGGCCACAAGCCGGTCCCTGGCCTCTTTATCCCCCGCGTGTGCCCGTTCCATCAGCTCAGCCAAATGACTCATTTTATGTACTCAACCTTCCTGCGCACCGATTTTTTTTCGCATCCGCACGCTTGTCCCTTTTCCGACCGCAGAAGATACCTGCACCTCATCCATAAACGCCTCCATAAACGAAAATCCCATTCCGGACCTCTCCAGCTCCGGCCTTGTCGTATAAAAAGGTTCCATGGCCTTTTCAATATCCGGGATTCCCTTCCCGGTATCCTCCACCGCAATCTCCACGGTATCTCCTTCGATCACACAGGACAGCAGGACCTTATCCTCCGGCCTTTCGTACCCATGAATAATTGCATTCGTCACAGCCTCGGAAACAGCCGTCTTGATATCTGAGATCTCATCCAGCGTCGGATTCATCTCCGCGACAAAAGAGGCCACCGCCACCCGGGCAAATCCCTCGTTGACGGAACGCGCGTCAAACCACATCCTCATTTCATTTTTACTCTGCATGATTTTTCTCCATTCTATTTGTATTTCCGGCCACGCCGCCCTCGGTTTTCACGATTTTATGCAGTCCCGATACCATAAATATTTTCCGGATGCGCTCGTTTAAATTCTGTGCCGTCACTTCCCCGCCGCAATAGCCCATATTTCTGCTTCTCCCGATAATCACGCCGATACCGGAGCTGTCCATAAATTCCGTTCCCGAAAAATCGAACACCACCTTTCTGACCTGATAGGCATCAATCAGAAGGTCCGCTTCCATTCGCAGGCTTCCCGCACGATGGTGGTCTAACTCCCTCGGCACATGCACAAGCAGATATCCGTCCTTCAACTCACAATATGTTTCCATGATCTTCTCCTTTCGGAGCGCCTGCCGCCCTGCAGATCTGCGACGCTCCTTTCAATAAATAAGGTCTTTCCTATGAAACAAAAAAGACGCCTTCCAGAGTGCATCTGCACTTTTCCGACGTCTTTTGTAGCCTTTTTCCTATTGTTCTGCGTCCACATAATTCTGGGCAGTTCTCGCCCGCTCCGTTCCCGGATACAGTTCTATGATCTTCTGATAGTATATTTTGGCCGATTCCAGATTATCACTCTTGCGGTAAGACTGCGCCAGGTAGTATATCGCGTAACCGTCCTCGTAATTCTCATCCATATCCACAACCTTTTGCAAATTCGTCGCCGCCTCCGCAAAATTCTGCGCCGAATAAGCTGCATACCCCGTCTCATACAGCGTTTTGATATAATCCGCGTTCACCTGGGCGTTGATGGCATTGTAGACATTCTTCGACTCATCGTTGAGATATTCAAGATTCACATTCGCAAGCGCGTCCCCGGCGGCAGCAATGTCCTCGCCCACGTAGGCGGAAAAAGCAACGATCAGCTGCTCATAGCTGCTGATCCGGCTGACGGTATTCTCCTCTTCCCCCTTCGCCGCATCCATCTGGGACGTAAGCTCGTCTATCTGCGCCTCAAGCGCGCTGATCGTCTGATTCTTGGACGAAATGGTGTTGTTTGCCTCAATGACTTCATCCTTTGCCTGATTGAGCATCTGGCGCCTTACCCCGGGCACAATCAGAAACCCGGTAATCGCCGCTCCGATGGCAATCCCGATCACCATATTAACGATCGTCCCGATGGCGGAAGTGTCCTTCAAATAGCGCGGCTGTATGATCGTCTCGTTGCCGCTCCGATAAGAAATCTGCTCGTCCGCCTTTTTCTTTTTTGCCTGGGTACTGTTTCCCAGCTCCGCATTTACCTCCATAAGGTAACGCCTTGTCACCGTGTTGTTCGCGTCGATCTTCTCCGCACTCCGCAGCGCCTTGCGCGCCGGCTCAAACTTCCGGTCCTGTATGTGCAAAAGCGCCAGAAGCTGGTAGGCACGCACAAAATTCGGATTCATCGACAATACTTTCCGAAGCTGTATGATTGCCAGGTCTCTGCTGTCCTGTCTGCAGTAAACCAGCGCCTGGTTATATTTTTTGATTGTCTGGTTGATCGCATCCAGCCGCGAACGGTTGGTCTGAATCTCATCCAGATAACGGCTCGCATCGTTGTCTTTCGGTTTGTAATTTTTGCTGATCACCCACTCAGTCAGCGCCTCCACAACTTCCCCCATCTCAAAATAGAGCAGTCCCAGAAGGTTCCTCGCATTGATATTCAGTTTATAAAACTTAAGGCTGATCTTTAAATTGTCTATGGCGCCCGAGAGATCACGCACGCCGGCCTTTTCCAGCGCCTCATTGTAATATGCATTGGATGCCATAATAATTTTTTTATATATTCTTACATTTGTCTCGCAATTAGGGCAGACATCCGACCTGCCAAGCTTTGCGCCGCAGTTGTAACACTCCATTCCCGTCCCCCTATCCGTTCTGTTTCAGTTCCTGCACCATTTCCTGCAGAATGTCAGTCATATCGGCCAGCTCATGACTGTAAATCGCCTGCTCCGCCTCTTCCACCTCCAGGCTCGGCTTAAAATTCTTTAACTCTTCTTCAAAATTTATCATAAAATCCTCCATGTCCTGGCTTTTGTCAAAAAGCAGCTCTTTTCAGACCAAAAAGACACCACCATATTATCGCCTTGTTACATTATAATATAGTGATGCCAATAATCAAGTAAATTTCTTTTAAGTTTTTCTTTTTTTGAAAAAATATCCGTATTATCGCAAAATCAAAGCCTAATCGACATCCCTGTAGCAGGGCCGTGTGTTGATTTTATCCGGCATTTTGTAAAACTCAACGGATCTTCCCTTATTCTTCAACGTAAATTTCATATCGTCTATGCTGACAATCACACCGGGGAACACATCTTTGAGCACGGAAACACATGCCCCGCGCGAGGCGTCCGAGAGCGCTTTGAGCTTTCTGGCCTCCGCTTCGTCGTTTGCGAGTGTCGCCGTATCCCTTATCTTTATTCTGAGCAGGGACATTCTGCGCGCATCCTTCGCGTAGCTGACGCCGCGTTCCTTCTCAAGCAGCTCAAACTGGCGGAGGCCATTCTCGATCTTTTCCAGATTCTCCCTGGTCGCCTCGATTTTCTTCTCAAGCACCCTGAGTCTGCTGTAGACGTCCACGCCCGCTCCCACGTACACTTCCGTCTTCTTCTCCGCATCATTGCCGAGTGAGGAAACCTCGATTCCACGCACCGCAGAAACCACCCCTCCGATAATGCTGCCGCGCGCGCCGTCCATAATAACATTTCCCTGACAGTATACGGTACAGTCCATCAGCACGTCAGCCTGTATATTTCCCTCACATTCGATTTTCGTAAACTCAAAAAACTTGGCCGTGATATTTCCCTTTGTTTTGACAAGGCCCTTATTTCCGCCGAGCATCCCGCTTCTTAATATAATATCCTTCGCCGCCTCGAGCTCGCATGCCTCAGCGACGCCGTCAATGGTAATCGTCCCCGTCGCCTTGATACAGACGCCGCTCTCCACATTGCCGTGGACAATGACGTCCCCGCGGAAATTGATATTCCCCCCGCCGAGATCCGCATTGCCGAATATCTCGTGCACCGGCAGGATCACGATCCGGTCGTTCTGCTTCTCAATCTTGCCGTCAATCGACGCCGTGTAAGTCAGATTGTCGTTCATGCGCTCAAAGCCTTTTCCCTTGATCGGGAGCTGCTCTCTCCCCCGCTTCGCGAGAATCGGCTTTCCCTTTACCGTAATGCCGTCTTTCCCCTCAATGGCCGGATGGTAAATCGCAATCACCTGCCCGGCGACGACAGACTCAATGGAATTGACCGACCAGTAATCCACCGAACCGTCCGGCAGAACCTTAGGCTTTTTATCCAGCTTTGTATTGAAATTGTAATCATAATATCCGTCTACGCCGTCCTCCGGCCGCTTCCCCCTGGCAACGAGAAACTCCTGATCATATCTCCTCGCCATAATAATATCGGATAACCGCTTCTGATCAATGCCGGTGCTGACCCCCTTCTCCCGCAGCGCCCCCATCAGATCGGAAACCGTATAATCCGCTTCTTCCTCCTCCGGTGCCGGAAGAGTGACATAGGCTTCCATCTCGTCATAGCTCACGCGCACCAAAAGCTTTTCATTTATCAGTGTTGGCATTTTTACACAACTCCCTATTATATACTTTCTGTATCAACCTCATAGCTTCTCTATATTATATAATACTAGTCCATTGGTACTTTTTCAAGTAAATCTTGTAATGAAATGATACTTTTTTCTTCCGATGCGCGTGATCCCGTCTGCCTTCAGGCGTTTTCCTGTTTCATCTGCGCCAGGCGTTCCTCAACCTGCGCCATCATCTGCTCATAGCCGGCAAGCTTCTCCTTTTCCGCCTGTACCTTCGCCTCCGGCGCCTTGCTCAGAAACTTTTCATTGGAAAGCATACCGCGCGAACGGGCAAGCTCTTTTTTGAGACGCTCTCTCTCCTTCTCCAGGCGCTCCTTCTCCTTTTCAAGATCTACCAGATCCTCCAGAGGAAGATACAGCGCCGCCCCGGGAATCACAACGGATACCGCGTCTTCCCCGATCCCGTCTTTATCCGCCTGTACCGATACCTCGCCCGTTGACGCCAGATGGCAGTACGCCTCCCTGTTTGCCTCAAACGTTTCCCTCAGCTTTCTGTCTCCGGAAACGACAAATAGCTTTGCCTTTCTGGACGGCGGCACATCCATCTGCGTGCGTACATTCCGCACCCCTTTTACCAGATCCTTGCAGTGCTCCAGCATTTCCTCTTCTTCCGGAAAATTCCATGCTTCCCGATACGTCGGCCATTCTCCCAGCATAATCGTCTCTTTTTCCGGATGGAGCGTACAAAAGATTTCTTCTGTGATAAACGGCATAAACGGGTGCAGAAGCCTTAAGGCCTCCGTCAGCACAGTCTTTAACGTCCAGAACGCCGCGGCCGCGGACACCGGATCCTGCTCTTTTGCATATGTGCGGACCTTCGTGATCTCAATATACCAGTCACAGAACTCATCCCAGATAAAATCGTATACCTTCTGAACCGCGATCCCCATTTCAAATTTGTCCATATTCTCAGTCACATCTTTCGCAAGTGTGTTGACTTTTGAAAGAATCCATTTGTCCGCGGGACGCAGCCCCTCCGGCAGGCCATTCTCTCTTCCGCCGCAGGCTTCCCCCGCTTCCATTTCGCCGGCCGCTTTGCTTCCCGCCAGATTCATCAGGATAAACCGGGACGCATTCCACACCTTATTTGCAAAATTTCTGGACGCCTCGACTCTCTCCCAGTAAAAACGCATATCGTTTCCCGGCGCATTTCCGGTGATCAGCGTCAGGCGAAGGGCATCCGCCCCGTATTTGTCGATCACCTCCAGCGGATCGATTCCGTTTCCAAGCGATTTGCTCATTTTACGCCCCTGCGAATCGCGGATCAGCCCGTGAAACAGTACGGTGTGAAACGGTGCTTTCCCCGTATATGCATAACCGGAAAATATCATACGGATCACCCAGAAAAAGATAATATCATATCCGGTAACAAGCACATCCGTCGGATAAAAATAATCCAGATCCTCCGTCTTTTCAGGCCATCCCAGCGTGGAAAACGGCCAGAGCGCAGAGGAAAACCAGGTGTCCAGGGTATCCTCGTCCTGCCGCATCGTCCCACATCCACATTTCGGACATACGCAGGGAGCCGTCTTCGCCACAACCATCTCACCACAGTCCGGACAGTAATACGCCGGAATCCGGTGCCCCCACCAGAGCTGCCTTGAAATACACCAGTCGCGGATATGATCCGTCCAGTTAAAATACGTCTTTTCCAACCGTTTCGGAAGCAGACGGACCTCACCGTTTTTTATCGCCTCCACTGCAGGTTTTATCAGTTCATCCATCTTTACAAACCACTGTTGTTTTACCAGCGGCTCCACGGTCGTCCCGCACCTGTCATGCACCCCCACATTGTGGACGTGCGGCTCCGTCTTTACGAGAAGCCCCATCTCTTCCAGATCCGAAAGCAGGGCTTTTCTGCACGCATACCGGTCCATTCCCGCATATTTTCCGGCATGGCCATTCATCGTCGCATCGTCTTCTATGACAGTGATCTCCGCAAGCCCATGGCGCCTTCCCACTTCAAAATCATTCGGGTCATGCGCCGGCGTGATTTTCACGCATCCGGTTCCAAATTCTTTATCTACATACGAATCTGCGATCACCGGGATTTCCCGGTCCGTAAGCGGCAGCTTAAGCGTCTTCCCGATAATGTCGCGATACCTCTCATCCTCCGGATTCACGGCCACCGCGGTATCCCCGAACATCGTCTCCGGCCTCGTGGTCGCAATCTCGACAAACCGGCCCTCCTCACCCGCGACCGGGTAATTGATATGCCAGAAAAAGCCGCCCTGCTCCTCATGATTTACCTCGGCGTCGGAAATGGACGTCTTACAGACCGGGCACCAGTTGACAATACGGGAGCCCTTGTAAATCAGGCCTTCTTCATACAGTTTCACAAAAACATCGAGAACTGCGTCGGAGCATCCCGCATCCATCGTAAAACGCTCCCGCTCCCAGTCTGCAGAAGATCCCATCTTTTTTAACTGTTCCACAATCCGGTTTCCATACTCGTCTTTCCACTCCCAGCATTTCTCCAGAAATCCCTCGCGGCCAAGCTCCTGCTTATCGATCCCCTGCTCTTTCAGGCTCTCAATCACCTTTACCTCGGTCGCAATCGACGCATGGTCTGTCCCCGGCTGCCAGAGCGTGTTATAACCCTGCATCCGCTTATACCTGGCCAGGATATCCTGCATCGTGTTATCCAGGGCATGTCCCATATGAAGCTTCCCGGTAATATTGGGCGGAGGCATCACAATGGTAAACGGCTTTCTGCTGCGGTCCGCTCTGGCGCGGAAATAACCGTTTTCCTCCCATTTCCGGTAAAGGCGGCCCTCAATTCCTTTCGGGTCATAAGTTTTCGCGAGCTCTCCCATATTTTTCTGTTCTGTACCCATAACGTTTCTCCTTTTCTTTATAATACTCCGGTACCGCTGTGCCATCA
>CANDFU010000058.1 GCA_947384095.1 uncultured Roseburia sp.
GCTGTATGAGGACAGCGTGACCGGGCGCATATCGGACGAGCGTTTCACGGAGCTATCGGCAGACTACGAAGCCGGGCAGAAAGAACTGAAAGAGAAAGCGGAAGCCCTTGACGGGAAACGCCGGGGGAAGTTCCGCAGACAGGAACTGATGATCTGTCCCATAACAGGGACAAAAAAAATGGCATTTTATTAAAAAAATAGTATGATTATAATAACACATATGCTATAATAAACAGGGTGAAAGAATGAAAACCATATTTTTTATGATAACAACGCTAGTATTATTATTGGTCGTTGAATATATAAATGAAAATGGAAATCCACTTATTTCTTCTGTAATTTTTATTCTATATTTCCTTTTCATCAGCAAACATATTTATTCCGATATTCCTAATTCAACAGGTTCTGTATTATATCACAAAGAAATACCAAAACATACTATAAAAGTTTATCCGAAAACATCTAACGAAGAACTGCTCAAATTATTAGATGAATTTAGTAAAAACAACACGGAGAAATAATATGACTACATACGAAACCATATCCTGCATTATGTCAGGAACAGCTTTTATTTTATCTTTAATATCTCTCATTTTTACAAAAATAAATATGAATAAGGTTGAAAGAATATATTATGGGCAGAGTGAACTTGCTATCAGAGAGGCAATAACATCTGCAAAAAACAGAATTACAGATGTTCTCGCGTCTGGAAATGTAAATGACAATCCGTACACAGCTCAATGCATCAGAGTCGCAACTGAACAACTGTTAAATTCTTATGAGGAAGCATGCGCAAAATATTTAGATGCAAAAATTGATAAAAAAAGATTTAAAAAGACATACATAGATGAAATTAAGGGTATTGTAGAAAATGATACATTAAAGCAGTTTTTTATTTTTGGTTCCAAATACGATGCAATCAAAAAAGTATATATGCAATGGTTTAACCTGGAAAAATAAATTATAACCCGAGGCCTATCATGAAAAAGAAAATTTCTTTATTATTTCTAATTTCTTCAATTGCCATAATTGCATTTTTGTTTATTAGAAAAAACTACAAAAAACTTTATTATAGTTATCCACGATATGACGATCTTACATATCGTGGCAGAATGTGGTACACTAAAATACCACGTAAAACAAATACAAGAACATCAAATGATGAAATATTGAGGCTGATTGAAGAATACGATAAAACATTAAATCAAAGCAGCAGACGAAAGGTCGTTTGTGGTGGGAATGATATTGAAGGGCAATGACCAAGGCTATTCCCAAATCAGTATTCGTCGTCTTATCTGCCATCTTAACCGGTTCTCCCATCTTCATTAATATTGCAATCAGGCAATTGTTATATTACTTTCAGTTAACTGAAAATAATCCATCTCAGAATCCTTCCTCATAATGATGCCCCCTGGCAATTTCCACTTTGGTTTTTGTCTTTTGCAGTAAAATCATAATACGCATATCCGGCGTCTGCTCCGCCTATTTCTTTTTTTCCCGCAATTTATCCACCAGCTGTGAAACCAGTACAATTTCTTCTTCCTCAAGTCCGGATATGTCTACCTTCCTCTCGTCTGTCATACCAAGAAGATAATCTGCCGATACATGATATATCCGTGCCAGTTTGATCAGTACCTCATAAGATGGATACCGTGCTCCCGATTCATAAGAAGATACTGCACTTACAGCAAGTCCGATTCTCTCTGCGATCTGCTTCTGGGTAAACCCGTTTTCTTTCCTGAGCCGCTTCATCTTCTGTCCCATATTTACCATTTGTATACCCTCTTTCACATGTAGTGTACCCGATCCTATTTCTGTTATGGTGTATCATTATACACATTTCCAGAAATTTCCTGTTGTACCTGTAATATTGGAATGATATATTATTGGAAATGCCTTTTGTGAGGAATGCCATGAAATGGAAGCATCTGCTTAGATGGATAAAAGATAAAAATCGTTCCATAAATGAATCCCGAAAAACCCGAAATGCTTCTGACCAGACAACAATGTATGGTTATGATGATTTTCGTAATTACCCTTTTGGCATTATGGAACACTGCGGGGATTTTTCGAATGATGATATCATAAGAATTAAAGAAAAAATCAAGGAACTTGGCGGATGTGACGGAAATAACAAAGAGAATGCAAACAGAAATGAAAGAACTGATCTGTAATTATATGAGACCGTTTCACGTTTTCCTGACAGAACAAAGGATCCGGCCCTGCCGGATTCTCCGCCTGCGGCGGGTCGCACCTGCGACGTATTTCTTCTCCGACGCAGTGCGATCCCTCCCGAAGGTCTTTCCTTTCAGTAACTGTTAATGCAGATACCTTCTTGCGCCGCCCACACCGGACGTATCCGGCCCATAAAGCAGCTTTGTCGCGACAACTTCCGAAATGCAGTTCGCCGTCTTTCCATTGCTTTTGCATATTTCTTCGCGGAGCTGTCTGCCAAAAGTCTGCGGATCGTTCACTCCATTCATTGTGATTCCCCCCAGATTAATGTGCACATCGCCCACACTTTGTCTTATGTCAGAAGGTGCAAACCGGCTGTAATCCGGTATCGCTGTCTTTACAAAACTTTCCATATCCGGAATTACATTCAGAAGCTTCTTAATGTGATCGACATCCTCTGGTTTTACAAAACCTTCCCTGTTTCGTACAAGCGCTACCCCGTCTTCACCGGACGTCTTCACAATTTCCCCGATTCCACCGGAAGCAAATCCTTTTATCCCGATCGCCTTTAGCTTTTTGTACAGATTTCCGTTTTTACCCGCATTGTTATATTGGATACCAAGTATTCCGGCAAGCCTTTTCATATCTTCCAGCCGCAATGCCTTGCCGCTTCCGGGATATATTTTCGCTTTGTTATCCCATATTGCCCTGTTGACATCGGAATACTTCTCATATGCCTTTTCCGGCTTTTTTACGTTTGCGCGGATAAACTCCTCCGCCCTTTTTTTCTGCCCCGCCACAGTGCCCAGAGTGCCCTCGGATGTTTTTGTCTGCCTCCCGCCGTCACTTCCGGAACTCTGCATCTTTTCCTTAGGCGCTTCCTTTTCAGACGGAGACGTTCTCTCCTGTGCCGCTTCGGTACCATCCGCTGCCGCCGCTGACTGTGCATCGGACGCCGCGATGAGCGCGTCCATTTTGCCAAGAATAAGGGCAAACCCGTTTTCCGGGTTATAATAATTCTCGCCCCAGACAGCGCGGATGGCATCGGAAAGAGTAACGCCATACGTTCCGGAAAGACTGATTAAGGTATCATTTATGAGTCCCGCGTTCCCTGTGACGGCTTCCACACCCTCTCTGAAAAGTTCTTCCAGATTATGATACAGCTCACTGACAAATGTTTCCAGCCCGGCCAGCATATCGTCGAGCGCATCCTGCGTGTCAGAAATATACCTGTCATACATCGTCTCCTGCATATCCTTCTGCGCATCCGCAAGTTCTTTGCTCAGCGTCTGTATTTTTGCCGCCGTCTCTTCACTTCCCGTCATGCCGGAATAAGCCGCAAGCTGTTTCTGCAGAGAAGTGATATGGTCCGCCTGCTCTTCTATCTGCCGCTGATAATCATGTGCATTCTTCGCATTCTGCAGCAATTCTTTATATTTATGAACTGATTTCTGCAGTGATTCGATAAGCGACTCATATCCTTCCTTCACGAGATCAGCGATGGCTTTCTTCTCCGTCTGTGCATTCCGGATGCATTCCCTCTGTGCATCCTGATATTGATGCATCTGTGCCATCAGATTTGTATCATACGGATTTTCTGCAAGCAGGGCGTCAATGCGTCTGATTTCCGCCGCATAATCCTCCGCCTGTTTCAGGTAGGTGTCATAATTCTGATAGTGCATTCCTGCGGCTGTGAGTCCATAGCGATTCAGCCCGCCATCATCTTTAAGCGCCCTGTCTTCCATTGCATTCAAAAAGAAATCCGCCTCTGAGGTGAGGTGCGAAATCTGCGTCTGCAGATATTCAAATATGTCATATTCCGCCTTCCGCAGACTGTTCAGATACTCCTGCAATGTCACGTCAGATTTCGCAAGCGCCTCTGTCACAGCATTGATCGAATCCGTCATCTCCCACCATTCTTCGGAGTATTTTTCAATCTCTCCTCTCTTAAGCGACGCATCAAGATCCGCTTTTAACTTTTCCAGCTCTTTTGACAATGTTTCATTGTTTTTCTGCTCATATTCTGACAGACTACTATACCAGTTTTTGCTCTCAAGGTATCCCTTTGCCGCTGTCAGATCCATCTTCGCCGAGAGAATGCCGGACTTGCCTGCCATCACCCCCTGCTTTTTCTCATATTCATTCTGAATGTTTTCAAATTTTGATTTTGCCAGCTCTGCGATTTCTTTTTTCGCTGTCTCGGCGGAAAGCGCCGCTGTCTGCTGTGCCGCCATATCTGCAGCCAGTGCGGCATTATAATTCACGGCGGCCTGATACAGTGAAGAATAATTTTCCTCGGCCAGCTTTGTGATAAGGGAAGACGGGATTTCTTTTTTTGCCTTGACATAACTTTGTATTTTTTTATAAATGGAACGAATCTTTTTCTTCTGCTTTTTGCCCTTTCCCCCGGAATCTCTCTTTTTCGCACCTCCAAGGGCGTTCTTTGCAGAAGAAAGGTTTTCCGCCGTATCGTCTGCCGTCTGCTGTGCCTTCGTATTATTTTTAGATACGAGCGACATCTGTTTACGGATCATGCTATTCTGCTTTTTTGCAGACGCCGCATTGTCAAGTTTCGCTTCATAAAGCCCGTTTTTCGTCTCGTTTTTTTCCAGATATGCATGATAGCGCTCCGCCGGAATCTCAGCTTTACGCCGGGCAGCCTCTGCCAGCTCCCTCAGCGTAGTCTGTGCCATCAGCTTCGCCGTCGCCTGCGCCGTCTCATCCGCTGCGAGTGCAGCGTTATACCGGACCGCTGCATCGGCAAGCGCACCATGACCTGCCTCCGCCAGCCCTGCAACGACAGTCGCAGGAATTACCCTGCCTGCCTTTATGTACCTTCTGATTTCGTCATAATATCCGTTCATAGCAGCTTCCTGCCCCGGCGAAGCATTCCTGCGGTCATCCTCCCTTGCCTGCGAAAACCTTTTTTCTGCGGCGGACAGACGCTTCTGCGTTTTATCTGCCGTCTGCTGTGCTTTTGCATTGCCCTTTACCGTCAGCTGCATCTGCCGATCAAGGATTCTCTCCTGCTGACCATAGCTGTGAGAATTTTCAAGCTTTACATCATACAGCTCTTTTTTTTCGTCCAGCTTCTGGAGAAACGCTTCATATTTTTCGATGGGCAGGTTTGAAAGCTGGCTGGCAAGATCAGCAAGGTCCTGCGCCAGATCAGGAAGGCTCTTTTTATTTTCCTCAATCCGGTCATTATACGTCTTCCACGCGTCACTTCCATATGTCGTTGTCCGGATAAGCTCATTCAGCGCCCGGTTCTGTTTTTCAACCATATCGATCTTAAGCGCCGTCTTATCAAGCTGCACATCCAGCCTGTCTGCAGATGCAAAACCGACAAAAGATTTCTGCAGATCTGAAAATGCAGCCTGCCTGTCAATCACCCTCTGGATGGCGTCTGTTTCCCTGTCATGGGAAGCTGCCACCTTGTCCGCGTATTCCGCCTGTGCCTTTAATCGTTCTGCTTCAAGCGAGCGGACATTGTCATAGCAGGCTTCCATCTTCATATACCACTGCTGATATTCCGTAATCTGATTTTTAAGCTTTTCATCCGTCACATCGTCAATGGACATCGCACCGCTCTGAATTTTTGCAATCCATTCATAGGACAGGCCGATGGCGTCCAGTTTCTGCTGATAGACTGCGATCGCCTGACAGTTTGCATTGACCGCGCCTTCAATCTGCATAAGATACTGTGCATACTTTTCCTGCGCGGAACCGATAAAGAACGTTTGTGAAAAAGCATCTGCAATCAGCTTTGTCTTTTCGGAGATCGTCTCGAGAAGACGATCAATCCAGTTATAGGTCTGCCCTGCCCGTTTTTCAGCAGACGCCGGTCCAGACTTTGCGCCCGGACCCTGTGATGCAGCTCTTCCGCTACTATTCTGCGCTCTTCCCCCGTAAAGGCTGAGTACATTATCAATTTCTTCCTGCGCTTCCTTTCTGAAGGACTCATTGTCGTACTGTCCTTCAATATAGGTCTTATTTCTTCCCGTATGAATCCTTTTGTCATTCGGATTCTTTACCTCTATTGGATTCCCGCCCTTCGCAGCCTGAAAGCGGGCGAGCGCGTCTGTCGACCCTCCCAGCATTTCTACAAGGAGTCTTATATTTTCAATATCGCCGTCGGTAGTAAGCGTAACACCGTTTGCAAGTTCCTTTTGCAGCGCGTACCGAAGGATATAATTGGATGCGGCATCCGAGACAGCCCCTTCACTGGCCAGTGCGATTATCTCCTGTGTTGTGGCGTCTGCAAGCTCGAAAGTCTTTTGTGCAGCAAGTTCCCTTGACACGGCAAGCTGCTGCATGACACTATTCTCTGCATTTTCAATGCCAAGTTCTGTTAATCCCTGCGCAATCAGCGCGGCATTCTGTTCATTTACCGTATCCAGTATACCGGTGTAATTGACATAAGCTGACAGGAGCGCATCTGTAACTTCTGTTACAGCCTCTGTATTCTGCCCCGCTTCCTGTAAACGAAGAATATAATCGTCGATATGATCAATTTCCTTGAACGCCTCACTGATGGACCGGTACTCATCCAGACCGATGCCCGCGCCTTCGTCAGAAAGCTTTGTATACGTCTGCTCCAGGAGACCTGTCTTTTCTTTCAGCACCTCAAACCGGGCGACAATATCCGAAATTGACGGCGGCTGTATCTGAAAATCTCCCGTTTTCGTCTCTATTGTATCTGCGCGGCGCTTCATTTCCTCGATGAATACTTCTTCCAGCTTATCGGTATCACTATTTAAGAACAGTCCGCTGTCTTTTATGGCTGCAAAAAGTTTCTTATAACCTGTAACCTTTTCCGGAGTGAGCCCGCCTTCCTTTATCATCGCAAGCAATTCTTCCTCTGTTTTTTCAATTCCCTCCGTATTAAAAATATCTTCAATTGCCAGCGCATTCCACTCATTCTGGTTTGTATATTTATACAGGATTCTAAGGGTGTCGTAGATCGACTCATATGTATCGATTACTTCCTGGCCATCTGATGTGACGAAATTGTTTTCATCCCGGCTCTTGATTGCCTGCCTGTATTCATCCTCCAGCATAAGACGCATTTCCTGTAGGTCGGCAATATTATTATCAAGCCTGATGCCATAACTATCTGTCAGATCTATATACCTTTGCATGTCACGCTCAATCCAGGCAGTGTCTTCTCCTGCATTTATTGCTTTCTGATACTTCTCCTGCGCTTCACGCAGCAATCCCTGCCAATGCTCATAAAGGGCTATATCAGATGCTATGTCATTTTCTCCCTGAGGATCCCCGGCATTCCCTGTCGCATTCACATATGCCTGTTTTTCAGAAATATCAGACTCAGTAACGCCGGACTTCCCATATTTTTCCTCAAACAGCTCTACCGTCCTCTGCGCCACTTCCCTGGATTGTTTTTTGACGCGTCGTTCCTCTATGCTCTGCTGAATCTGAAGCTCTCTGCTGATGGCCTTTAACTCCTCAAGTTCTCCTTCTTCCGCATAAGTCAGATTTCCTTTTCTTTTTAATTCATCCAGCCTGTTTTCCTGCTCCGCAAGCCGGGAATTAATACTCTCAAGACTGGATTTTGCAGAATCAAATTCGGAAACAGCATTGTCAAGAGCCCGTGCGGCTTCTTCCTGCTTTCGCCTGTACCATGATACCGCCATGGAAATGGCAGATACCGCCATCCCGATTCCTGTTGCGATAACCCCGATCGGATTTGCAGCCCACGCCGCCCTGAGCGCGCCTCTGAGCGAGAATGCACCCTTTTCCACCTGCTTTTGCGCCTCAGAAAGTCCCAGCGCCGCAAGCTTTTGCTTTCCCTGTTCTTTCTCTACTCCCATGCCGGATAAAATAAGGAGTCTCTGCTGTGTATCCAGTCCCTTTGCGGACAATACCAGCCTCAGCTGCTGATCTGACAGACCGGTACATGCCCTGCCGATCTTTTCTAAATTTTCATTGCTGTATCCTTTTCCAATCAGAGCCATAGCCGCCGTAAGCTGCGATGTATTTTTCACTACGGCGATAATGTCAGCGCCCATAGACACAAAAATCCTGGATATCCCCATCGCCGCAAGCCCCAGCAGCGAATCCTTCAGCAGGTCTGTCTTATCCAGAAACTGCACCAGCCCCGTAACAGCTTCCATAATACCGGAATATAAGTCCTCTGAGATCATGTTTGTCGACAGTGATTCCAGCGCAGCCGTCAGTTCATTTGACTTTGCCTCGATCGAATTCTGATAAATTCCATAACGTTCCATGGCATGACCTGCAGAACCGGAGATCGGAAGAGCGTCGTGTAGG
>CANDFU010000059.1 GCA_947384095.1 uncultured Roseburia sp.
TCCTCCGGCGGCTTTCCTCCGTTTCTCCCCAACTGGAAAATAGAAAGATTCTCACACTTTTCCACACCCGAGATTTCCTCTATCCGCTCCAGATGACTGCCGATCTTAAGAATCTGCAGACTTTCAAAATAAACGAGGTCACTCAGACTTCTGACGGCCGGAGCATCCTTTCCCACTATTATTTTTTCCGATTCGATGTAATCGCTCACAGGACAAAACCCTGTCCCCTCCAACGGTTCTTCCAGAACCACACCGACCTCGCCCTCAGCCGCAACCCCAACATTTATATAACAAATATCCCAGACATCGCTGCGGTACAGATCGCCCTCCGGCTTATCCACCCACAGACGCACCCGGGCCTCCATCCCAGGATCCGAAAAACGGATAACCTCATCTGCGCCATGATCCACCGGGATATATTCCACATAGAGATTCCCTATATTATCATATGTGATGTCGTCCGGGTCTGTCCATGCGTCAGAAGTGACGGAACCCGTCTCCGTTCCGGTTTCTCCCCCTCTCCCCGGTTCCGCCGGACCGCCGCATCCGCCCGGAAAAACGACACAAAGAGTCACAAAAAACAGCCGTTTGAGATACTGTTCCATAAACTTCCCCCTTCCCGGTTTCTCTCTGCAGCAGAGCGCTGGTGAAGAAACTTTCTTCTGAAACATCACACATTTCCGTCAGTCCGGTCACGGCATTACCCGCACGCTCACCCCCGGAAGCTCCCTGCGCACGGCGTCCACTTCCTCTTCCAGCTTTGCGCCGATCAGATCAAGCATTTTCAGATGCTTAAGTCCCTTCAGATATGCCACATCCTCAAGCGTGAAGCTGTCGACACTGCACAGATCAAGCCGGCGAAGCTCCGTCAGATGCGCCAGCGGGGCGAAGTCCACATCGACCAGATCACGGGTGTTGATTCCGCAGCTTATCTTGAAAACTTTTAATGGCATTCCCGCGACCGGTTCCAGGGAAGGAAAAGACGAATCGTAAAAATAAAGCATTTCCAGCTTTTCCAGGCCCTGCACGAGCGTCAGATCCATATCCTTCACGGAATCCAGCGCCAGGAACTCCAGATTTTTCATCTCCGCAATCACTTCCAGATGTTCCGGCGCATTTCCAAAAAGCCGGAAAACAGAAAGATTTTCGCATTTTTCCAAACCTGTAATATCCACAATCCATCCAAGATAATCCGTGTCAATCGTAAGAACCTGCAGGCTCTCAAAATAAGCAAGGTCACACAGGCTTCTGACTTCCGGAACCTCCGCCCCTACCTGCACTTCTTCTGCTTTTATATAATCGTCCACAACCCTGAACCCCGTCCCTTCAAGCGGTTGCGTCAGGAACCTGTTTACCTCGCCCTCGACCATGGCCCCGATAAACAGAAAATGAATGTCCCAGACATCGCTGCGGTAAAGATCGCCCTCCGGCTTATCCGCCCACAGACGCACCCGGGCCTCCATCCCAGGGTCCGAAAAATGAATAGCCTCATCCGCGCCGTGGCTCACCGCAACATACTCTACAAAAAGATTTGCCGCATTGTCAAATGTGATATCATCCGGGTCTGTCCATGCGCCGGAAACGACGGAATCCGTCTCCGTTCCGGCTTCTGTCCCTCCCTGCGATCCCATCGTTTCGCCGCATCCGCCCAGAAAAGCAACACACAAAACCAGAAAAAACAGCCGTTTAAGATACTGTTCCATAACCTTCCCCCTTCCCGGTTCCTCTCTGCAACAGAACGCTGGTGGAGGAACTTTCTGTAGAAACATTCCTTCCCACGAGGAAAAATTGCAGAACGCCAATACAGGAAACCACCATAAGCCTGTATTATAAACCACGCAATCCCCACTGTATCCCGATAACTGCGCAAGATTCATCCTCTCATTCTATAGGATTCATCCCCTCATTCTATATTGATATTAAAAATGATTCACCTCCGTCGCAGTATTCCACATAAGATTACAATCATAACATTCCAATGTATACCAAAGACGGTAGGTCTGAACCTCATACCATGTCCGATGTATCTTTGAAGCCGGCATGCCACAAATCGGACACTGCATATTAACCGGAGCCGCCCCATAAGGCACCGCCGCCTCAGCTCCGCGTTCCACCGTCACAGGAACCCCTGTCCCTTCCGCCGCGGACGCCGAAGCGCTCACAGACAGAACCATACACAATACGGCCAGGAACAAAATACTTTTTTCAATATCTTTCCTGCCTCCCTTTCACTCTTCAGAATCTTCTGTTCTCAGATTAAAAACAGCTGCCTTACTCCTCACTCCTGCATCTGCCCCCGTGCCACAATCTGCTCCGCCACAGCGGGGCATGGGCAGCCGGTCATCCGCATCGCGATCACCCCTCCGGCTCCGTCCATCGGCCTCTTTGGCATTGCCGGTCATTCTTCCTGCACAGAAAGCCATGTTCCTATCTGCACAGAAACGGCCTTGCCCATAATCCACAAAAATATTTCCATAAATTTCTTTTTTATATATATAATACACAACAATTCGTCAAATGTCAAATGCTTTTTCTGATAAATACAGAAAATTGTCTGTCCGTTCCAAACCATGCAGAGATGCCATTTTCCGGCTTCGCACCGTCCAGTCAGCGATCCTCCCCGGAGGGCTTTCTATTTCATAGGAAAGCAGCGAATCCTCCAAATAGGACAGCACAACTCGCTGCGCTGTCCGTATCAGCGCCAGAATACCCGTATCCGGCGTTATGTGTGCATCCGCCGGAGGCTCCTGCGAACTCCCTTTCATTCATGATGATGTCAGATACAGCGGCATGGGAGTTCATGGGAAAGCCAGATGCTTTATTCCTTCACGGCAACAAGGCCTTTCCAACATGAACGAAAAAAACCAGGCCAGCTTTCCCGGCCCGGCATATCCATGGACACAGAACCTTCCCCGGAACGCACCCGGGGCATATCACACATGCTTCTCCCACACCACTCTGTTGCGTCCGGACTTTTTCGCGTCATAGAGCATGGTATCCGCAATTTTCAGATAAGAGTCATACGAGTTTTCCGCCCGCGGAACAACGGTAACGCCCCCGATACTGACCGTAATCCACTCTGAAACCGACGGGGCATGCGGAATGCGCAGATCTTCAACCGACTGACGGACGTCATTCAGGCGCTCCGATGCTTTGTCCGCACAGTCCCCCAGGAAAAAAGCTACAAACTCTTCGCCGCCATAGCGCCCGAAAAAGTCCGTACTGCGCCGCAGACAGGAAGATACCGTCTTTGCCACGTCTGCAAGCACCTTATCTCCGGCCAGATGCCCAAACGTGTCATTAAATACTTTAAAATGATCAATGTCAAACATACAGACCGAAAACGGGACCTGCAGACGTGCGGCTTCATTCCATCTTAAAACACTATAGTGGTCATGCTGCCTCCTGTTGGCAATCCCGGTCAGATGATCGGTCCCGGACTGGTATTCAGCCTGCTTCCGGTAATTGTACAGTCTGATATGTGTCTGGATCCTCGCCTTCAGAACCAATGGATTGAACGGCTTTGTTATGTAATCGACCGCCCCCAGAGTAAGTCCGTACTGTTCATTCTGCATATCTGAAAAACTGCTGACAAGAATGACCGGAATACTCTGCGTCATATCTTCCTCCTGCAGTTTTTTCAGCAGTGTAAAACCGTCCATGCCCTGCATAATTACATTTATGAGAATCAGTGAAAACGTTCCGGCGCCCGCATAGAAAAGCGCGTCCGTCGGCGTGTGCGCAATGGTTATGTCATAATCATCGTCCAGGATGGATTTTAACTGGGCTGCCTGAAAAAAACTATCGTCGACAATCAATATCTTCTCCATTTCATACTCCCCTCATTCCGGCCGCTCCGGCGCCTGTTTTTCCCGTCCCCCGTCCGTATGGGTATCTTTCGGCCGGGCCTTCTCACATCCGGCCGCGGATACCCGTGCAGAGACGGATTACAAAAAAACGCGAGTAAGTAAACGTTTATTTACTGCGGTATAAAAAAAATAAAACAGAAAGAAACCGCCTCCTGGCGGTATGATTATGGCGCAACAAGTAAATAAATATTTACTTACTCATGGTTGAAAACGAACCGCACATCGGCGGTACATTTTTGGTTCTGCTTCCATTTTTATGGTTTTTTCGGCTTTTCCGGCTTCAGATAACCGCTCAGGCCTGTAGTCAGCAATTGAAATACCGTCTCCTCCGTCTCTTCATTGTCGGGGAGTACCCCTTCCGCCACATATTTGGCATACATGACGGTGGAAGTGAGGACGTGAAGCCACAACAGATCCTGATTGATCTGTATCAGACCCGGAAACACCTTCCGGAAAGCGCGGACCATTCTGACAAAGGCATTGAAATACGTCACTTCCCGCGTCCTGTCATATTCCGGAAAGAAAGCACTGTCCCTGAAGCGGTGATAAAAGATGGTCTCATCCGGATGGGCTACCCAGAATCTGAAATACGGCAGCCACAGATTTCTGACTGCTTTTATGGGGTCGATGAGGATCGTCATGGGATTGAACTTCAGATGTTCAAAAATCGCCGCCGCCTGCCTGTCCACATAGGTGAAGCACTCTATCATCAGATCGTCTTTGCTCCCGAAGTAGCGATACAGCGCACCGGGAGAGATCCCGGCCAGCTCGCTGATATTCTGTATGCGCGCCCCCTCCAGGCCATACTGCCGCACGGCTTTCATCGTTGCTGTCATGATTCGGGTTTTGGTGTCATCCAGAGTGCCCACCTCCCTCAGAAAATAAATATTGATGTTTTTTATTATACACCGTACCCGGCCCGGCGGCAATATCTTTTTCTACAAACTTTCCGGTCTCAGACCCTCAATCCTTCCTTCATGGCAGTGCAGGTCATTCGCCACGGGAAGTTACCGATCCTGCCTATGCGTAAACTCGCTTCTGATCGTTCCCAGCACCGTTCCCTGCCCGTCTGCTCCCTGAAGATAATCCCAGAGCTTCTTTACCTCCTGTTTCCGCTCTTCATCCAGCAGCCCCTGGCGTATCTGATTATTCCTTTTGTCATTCGATCCATCGGGATCGCTGTTGCTGGAAAAGTACCACATCCGCAGGTTAAATGCACTCTGTCTGACATTCTTTAATGCAGTATCAAATGTTCCCTCCCCATTATCATTCCCCATAAAAAAAGCAAGCAAATCCGCTCCCAGATAAGTACCGCTTTCAAATTCATGTTTCAACGGCTTTTTTACCGTCAGCTCCGAAACATACGAAACATCTGTCAGCACGCCTGCTGCCCGCTTTACAATCCTCATACTCTCCTTATCCTGCATGCCCTCTCCGACATCCTGTTCCTTCTTCATCCTTCCATGCGCCGCTTCATTCATCATCAGGGCTGTTTCCGGAAAATAGTAGCCTGGAAGATATCCGTTTTGATCCAGTTTTCTTTCCAGGGGCATCAGATCGTAAAAGTATCTTTTCTTGATGACTTCGATTTCGGCACGTTCGGTATCGCCATAGCCATGCCTGCCCTGCAGCATAAGAATCTTTTCCACCGCTCCTTTTCTTGACTCATCAGAATCACTCTGCCTGGCCAGCTCATGATAGTAATCGCGCAGCCGCCGCTCTGAATCATTCAGCCGTTTCAGAAACTCGTGATACTTCGGCATCGCTCTCTCAGTCCGCGGATCCATATGTCTCCAGTCATACCGCCCCGTGATCACCTGCGCCGTATCATCCTGCGCCCACTCGTTCAGCCGGTCTGCATCGATCTGGATAGTCGTATCATCCGTGGCGTCCCCGTCAATCCAGCGGTATAGAAAATAATACTGATTCCCGGCGCCTCTGAACTTTTCCCTGACAGCCGCAGCTTTCTGCATCACCTCCTTGCGGGCCTCGACAAACGGCAAAAGGTATGCGTCGCTTTCCTTTACTGCCACGGGCTTTTTCCATGTAAAAGAAAAGGTATACAGAAGATGGAACGGTTGCGCCGGATCGGGAGCCGGCTGCGCCCTGCGCCTGTTTTGCCGCCAGGCTTCCAGGCCTTCTCCCGCCCGTCCTGTCCTTTCATTTTCCGCCGCGGTTAAAAATGTATCATCCATCCCCCGTGCAAGTTCCCCTGCACAGCTTTCCAGATATCCCGCATCTTTGTCAAAATCATCCGGAGCTTCCCTCAGCCCGCGCGGCGCTTCCCTGCGCATATTCAGCCCGAAAACACAGATCGTATTTCCCGGGTAACGGCGCGACTCGTCATAAACCGCCTTACAGGTCTTAAGGTCTTTCCCCATTGATTCAAAAATAATCGTCGGCCGGTCGCTTTCCGGCAGCGGCCCTCCGGCAATCCCTGGCATATCTTTTTCGATCGCAATATGCCCTGCCGCCTGCAGCACCGGCGCGGCCGGCAACGGCCGTTCTTCCAGCGTATCATGCGCCGCCCCGGGCGCGATTCCGAAGGCATGCCGCGGCGTCAGCGTCTGTCCCCACAAATGCCCCTTCCACAGGCCCTTTTTCTCCGCCTTGGGAAGAGTCCCGTTTTTCCCGGACGGGCCAGCCTTCTTTTGTTTTTCCGGAAGCAGCATAAAATCACTCATCTCTTATCCTCCACACATCCCGGCATCAGCCAGGGCCGCCTCCTTTTATCAGATCGTCGAGCGGCCTGAACCGATACCCCATCTCCTCCCACTTCGTCAGCAGTTCATCCAGGATCTCACCGTTTGTCTTCGACGTACTGTGCAAAAGCACGATCGCCCCCGGGTGAACCCGCGTAAGAAGTTTGTCAAAAGCCTCCTCCTTTGTCGGCTGATCGTCCACATTCCAGTCCACATAGGCAAGACTCCAGAAAAACGTACTGTATCCCAGCTCTTTTGCCATGGCCAGATTTTCCGTGCTGTATTTCCCCTGCGGCGGGCGGTAATACTTCGCCATCTCCTGCCCTGTGACCTTTTTATAGAGGGCCGCCACGTCGTCCACCTCTTTCCGGAATGAAGCGGGATCTGAAATCGCCGACATATCCGGATGATGGTAGGTGTGATTGCCCACCGTATGGCCGTCCGCCGCCATCCGCTTTGCAATTTCGGGCGCGCTCTCCAAAAAATGGCCGACTACAAAAAACGTCGCGGGCGCGTTGTGTTTTTTCAATGCGTCCAGGACCGGCTCCGTGTTGCCGTTCTCATATCCGCAGTCAAACGTCAGATACAGCACCTTCTCTTCGCTTCCGCCCAGGTAATAGGCATCGTATTTTTTTAGCTCCTCCGCGGAGACATTGCCTGTGGGCTGTGTTCCCTCCGCGCCAAAGCCGAGCCCCCAGTTGTCCGCCTGTCCGGCGACGGAAACCGTATCCACCGTTTTCTCCGCCCTGACCTCCGCCACCTTCCTCCCGGAAAAAAACATCAGTGAAAAAAAGAGCGCCAGACAGATTCCGTTTCTTATTCTCTGAAAGTAATATACCGATCTTCTCATCGCAACCCCGGAAAATATGATCACTACATATATATCACCTTCCGGGATGTCTCATTCACGAATCATTATTTTTATACCCGCACCGGGGACAGACGTCTCCCCCCGCATAGACATGGCCGCAGCGGAAACAGCAGATCTGGTCATGCTTTTCTTTTGCAAGGTAATTCACGCTTCTGGAATCCGGTTTTTCCTGCAGATATCGGACAAACTCCCCCAGCACCTGCGCATATGCTTTCATTTCCTTCGCGTCCGCCGCACATGGAATTTTTATCTTTGTCCCATCCTTCTGATGCACATAGATCCCCCGGTTTAAAAGGCCCGCCGCATACGTGACTTCCCCGATATAAGGCACCGGTATCCCGTAAGCGTGCAGCATCGTACTGTAATAGAGGTGATCGGGCGTTAAGATCGTGCCTTCTTTTCCGGAACGGTTCCGCGAAGTATCGGCCACCATAATCGGATACTCAAAAAGCCCCCGTCCGGCGGCATAAGAAGCCACGGCATAATCGATGACTTCCGTCTCTTCCGGTTCTGCCTCATTTGAGAGCACTCTGGCGGCAGGATAAAAATGATGCCGGTCGTTTTCTCCGACTCCGGCCTGTTTCAGCTCCTCCTGCAGCTTTTTCACCAGCAGTTCACACTCGTCGGTCTTGATTTTCGAGAGGCGCTTTGTGAGCGTCGTCAGCGCATCCGCCTTAAGCTCCGGCAGAAATTCTCCCTGCCCGATCTGCTCATATGCCCGCATTCCTTCCTCAAACGACATCGATTGCAGAGGCGGGCAGATGGCCGCGATACGTTCCATGTCCATCTGCCTGATCTTCGCATTGATTTTTTCCAGGTATGGCGCCACAAGATCCGGAAGAAACCCCTCCTCCTGCAGTTTCCCCGCCAGCGCCGCCAGATCTCCCCTGCCGCTCTTTCCCGCCCGCTTTACAATGCGCGCGATCTCCCTTTGTTCGGCCTCTCTGCGCCCCGCGCGC
>CANDFU010000060.1 GCA_947384095.1 uncultured Roseburia sp.
GATGACGAGAGGTGACTGGAGTTCAGACGTGTGCTCTTCCGATCTCCTCCTGCGTCCCCAGAATCGATAAAGGCAGGGACAATCATTTGTCTATTATAGAGCTTTTTGATAAAAGGTGCAAGATTTTTTGCTTTTTTTGCCGTAAAAGAATCATCCCCCATCCGGATTTTCCGTTGTACAATATTATGAACAAGAGGAGAATCGCTCCGGCCGCAATGCAGACAGACGCGCGCAAAAGACACGCGAGATATCTGGTTTCCAGGCAGCTTTTTTCAACCGCGGCCAGAAACCGGATATCCTCGCCGGCCGTTTTAAGGCTTTCCCTCCACCCGGCAAAGTCTGACCATTTTCCCGGAACCAGGCTTTGCAGATAATCCGGTCCCATAAAATCGTAGTGTATCTGCCGCGCAAAAATCCCATAGTTCTGAATAAAACGGTCCGCCGCAATCCCCGCCGCAACCGGCGCGTCCGATTTTAACGTAATTCTCCGGAACGTCTGTGTTTCCTCCCCCGCCGCAGCCACCAGCAGATCTTCGGGCTCCTTTAAAACCCCGCGCACCGTCAGCTTCCGCTCTCCGTAGCAGACTGCCAGTCCCTCCGCATTTCTGCTGCCGAAAAGTTTCTCTGCCGTCTCACGCCCCAGAAGGCATCCCTGCAGATCATCCTCTCTTAAAATCTTTCCATAAGGAATCAAAAGTTCAGAAGACCCGTCGAGTTCAATCACCCGCGTACCAACCGGGCGCGCGCCGTCGGGCAGACAGACATATCCCCCATCCTTTTCGGTCCACGCAGTAAATATATTCCCGCCTTCTTTTTCAGCCTCCATTTTCCGGATATCATCAATCTGTTCCCTTGTAATCTCCTGCCCCACACATGCAAGGCTGACCGTCTTTTGCAGATATTCCGCTTCACACAGGGCAAAACTCCCCACGCCCGCCAGGACACAGGCCGCCGTAACCAGAAAAAACTGCCGGATCACTCCGGCCCGCCTCCTCATGGCGTTTGCAGGCGCACTCTGCTGCCTGCCTCAATGTAACGATCAGAATCCGAAACAATCATTGTATCCTCCGCCAACACACCGTCTTCCAGTGCGGCATAGCCTGCGTTTTTATCTTTTACCCCGACGTCCACCCGGCGCACAAAATATTGTTCGCCCAGAACCGTATCCTTTTTATCCAGCACGTAGACAAACCATGCCGTATTATCCTGGCAGAGCGCATTTCTGGAAACCGTGGTCTGACTGACCGCCTGCTGCTTTGAAATCTCCACCGTTGCGGTTTCGCCGATCGAAAATGACGCATCATCCAGCAGTACAGACACCTCCAGCGAGCCGTCCTCGCAGCTTTTTACCGTCTCGATAAAAAAACCGGTAAACCGGGCGCCGTTCTTTGAAAGCGTCGCCTCATCCCCGGCCGACACATATCCGGCGTCCTGCTTTGCAATTTTTGCCGTAAAACGCATGCCGGAACTCAGATCCGCCAGTGTCACCGCAGCCGCATCCGGCGTCTTCTGTCCCGTCTCCACCGAAATCCCGGTCACGACACTTTCCACGGGCGCCGTGATTTCTCCGCCGGCGTCACAAAGTTCCTGCAGACGGTCTAACTCCCGCTGTTTCTGCCCGATCTGCAGCCTTCCTGCCTCGACCGAATGATCGGGCGTCTGCGACGCACTGGCATCCTCAACGGCGCGCGCCGCATTCTTCTTCGCCGCTTTCTGATCGCAGAGTGCGTCATCATACGCCTCCTGCGCCGCTTTCATGGCAGCCTCACGCGCGGCAAGCTCCACAAATATATTTTCATATTCCGCACCGGCCTTTATCGTATCCTCGAACCCATAATAGGCGTCCTTTGCAAGCTGCAATTTTTCTGCGGCTCTCGCCACGACCACATCCGTATCGGCGGCAATCTGCTCGTAATCCTGCTTTGCACGCGCCAGTGCCTGCGCCGCCTCCCGTGCATTTTTATCCCGCGCGGTAGCCGCATCCTGATTCGTCAGTTCAAGGACATGTATCTCTTCCCGCACCGAAGCGATCCGTTCTTTCAGATACTCCATGTCAATCCCGGCCAGCACGTCCCCGGCTGCAACGCGCTGCCCCACCAGGACATACACCGTCTTTACCAGAAGTCCCTGTTCACATACGACCGCAAACTCCCGATTCTTTTCCACAACTCCGTCTGCCGTGACAACATGGCTGATTCTCCTCGGAGAGGGATTCTCCACGACAACGCGCGCAACGGTAAATGATGCGGTGACACGCGATATCGCCGTAAACAAAAACATGACGGCAAAAAACCAGGCCAGGATGCGGACCGCATAGAACCGCACCGTTCTATTTTCTCTCATAATCATACTTCCTCCATGCCTATTCCCTGATCGCCGCAGCCACAATCCCCTGCTCTAAATACTCCTGCCCACAGAGGAAGACACACATTGCGGGAATCAACGCCATAAACGACGCACACAGGGCGAATCCTGCTTCTTCCAGACCAATCTCCGGCAGATACAGTGCCAGCGGCCACAGACTTTTTGTCTTTAAAAAGACAGAAGGCTGCTCGATCATGCTCTGACACTCCAGAAACTGCAGGACCATGGCCGAAATGATTCCGGACGAGCCGACAGGAATCCCGATTTTAAAAAAAATCACCACCTCGCCGGCCCCGTCCACCCGCGCTGCCTCAATCAGGCTCTCCGGGATCCCGCAAAAAAAGCGATACATAATAAACGGCGGAAACGTCGAAAAAGCACCGGGCAGAATGATTGCCCACAGGGTATCGAGAAGTCCCATTCCGTCAAGCACCAGATACTCCGAAAGCATCGTCACCTGAAACGGCATCATCATCAGAAGAATATAGCACATATATATCTTTTTCTTCCCCGGAAACGTATACCGCGCCAGCCCCCATGCAGCAGGTGTCCCGAATGCAAGCTGCCCCGCCAGTACGCCGCATGTAATTTTCGCCGTATTCCAGAACATCTGAAAAAACTCCGGCGAATCCAGCAGCAGTTCCACAACGTTCGCCAGCGTGGGATACAGGGGAATCAGTCTGAAGACGGCAAATCCCTCGCCGTCACCCAGAACCGGGCCGATATAGGACGCAATCTCGCGCGTCCCCATAAACGTTCCCGTCAGAAGAAACAGTACCGGGCTCACCGCAAAGACTGCCGCTGCAAGCAACGGGATACCGATCAGAATCCTTTTCCGATTTTTTCTCAAATTCGCGCCTCCTCCCGCCGGACAAATTTTATAAAACGTTATCGGGAATCTTCCCAGCATCTCTGCAGCAGACGTATCGGGCCAAAAACTGCGATACACAACAGTACCGCCGCAGCCGCAATCCGGTCCATCGAAAGATCACGAAACCAGTTGTTAAAAATGTGCTGTAAGAGATAGATGCTGTCTTCCGGATAACTTCCCGCCACCATCCACGCTTCCCTGAACACCTTAAACGAATTGAGCAGGGAAATCACGACGATCATAAAGATAACCGGGCGCATCAGTGGTATGGTAATGCGCACAAAGCAATCCCATCTTCCCGCACCGTCCACCCGCGCCGCCTCATAGAGCGTTTCCGGAACAGATGCGAGCCCCGCCAGCCAGAGAACTACAACATAACCCATATTTTTCCAGATATAGCTGAAAACCAGCACGCCAAAAGCCGCTCCCGAGTTCATCCAGTCCTTCCCTGCAATCCCGAACGCGTCCAGAACACCGTTTAAAAAACCATGTCTGTCAAACACAAGTTTCCAGAGGAGAACCACGCTTGCGGCCGGAACCGCAAGCGGAATGAGATAAGCTCCTTTTAAGACGGCATACAATCTTTTATTATCTGCCACTGCCGAAAGGCCGAGCGCCGCCAGCAATGACAGCGCCAGAAGCAGCGGCAGACAGACGGCCAGAAATGTAAGCGTATTGCCCGCCGCCAGCCGAAACGCTGCGTTTGCAAATACAGTCCGGTAATTCCTGAAGCCACAGAACCGGTTTCCGACCGCCGTGACAAAAGAACGGCGAAACACATCCAGAAACGGAATGAGGTAAAATACCGCCACGCCCATAAATCCGGGAAGTACAAAACACAAACCAACAGCTTTCCGTCTTTTTTGCCTATCCATCCTCTCATCCCCCGTTATTCCGCGAGATAAATACTGATTTTCTGCCGGATTGCCGTAACCACATCTTCCAAGGAAGCCTCGCCCTTCAGATATGCCTCGCCCTGCGCAGTTACCACTTCCTCAATAACAGCATCTGTCAGCGACGGTACCGTCAGACCCTCCAGAAGAGCTGCAAGCCTGTCTGCCGCCTCCTGATTGAGATCATCCATCTGAAAGCCTCTCTCCCGCCCGTTCTCGTCTGTGCTGCCGATACTGATCGTACTTTCGCTGCCATACATTTTTATCTTATCCTCACACACAGCAGCCCATCCGGCCCGGTTGACCGGAAAACCATCCTGGTCAATACCCCCGCACTCTTTTCCGAGCAAAACCTTTAAAAACGCCGCCGCTTCCTCCTGCATGTCACTGTCATTGCTGATTCCCGTCTGAAGATGAGGCACAAAGCTTTTCTTCTGATCCCCTCCCAGAATCCCATAATCCGCACCAGTCTTTTCTGCAGCTGCCAGAAGCATCTCCAGGCCGCCCAGGTCAACCATCGTGCCATAACATAGCAGCGCCTCCCCATCCATTACATAAGACGCTCCTGTCCCCGCGGTCCCGTACAATACATTGTCAAAACTGGTATAAAACCGACGCTCCGATTTGTCCCTGTCTGCATCATAAATTTTCTTTGCGGCCGTAAGCCATTCCGTGAGACGTCCCTCATCCAGCGTCCCGCCTTCCGTAACCCAGTTCGCACTGTCCGCCCGGTAAAGCGTCCACAATACTCCCTCCGCCGGCAGATCGTAAGCCACCTGTTTTCCTGGATTTTCCGCCGCAGTTCTTTCTATATAACCGGCAAACCCCGTCACACTTTCCCCGGCTCTGACTGCATCTTCCATGCCAAATACAACTACCGGGAAAAAACGCGCCGGCATTCCATAGATGGCTCCGTCCTTTTCATATGCATTTTTCACGTTCCCAAACAGTCCGTCTGTCTGCTCCACTTCCGCCACAATCCCACTGACATCGGCGAGCAGCCCTTTTTCAATATAACTGTCCACCGGGAGTCCGTCCAGGATCATGACATCCGGCGCATCCCCTGCCATAATTTCCGTATTCAGCGCCGCCACTGCGTCCTCCGCCGTCACGCCGTCCTTCTCCGTCATTCCGATTTTAATTGTGACAAAAGTCCCGCTGTTTTCTTTCTGGTAGATCCCGACTGCCTGGCGCAGAAGGGCCGAATCCTCCAGCGCATAAATCGTCAGCTCCTTCTCGGGAAGGGAGGACACGTCTTTGTCATAATAAAATCTCAGTATCCTGCTTCCCGTTGCATCTCTCCCTAAAATCAGAAAATCTTCTTCGCCCGCCATCGCGATCTGAACCAGGCTAAGGCTTCCGATGGAATTGAGGTCCCCGCTCACAAGCTGCTCACTGACCGTCGCCTTGTCGTTATGATAATAAATGCCGCTTTTATCCGCATGAACAATACTCCCGCTTTCCATCCCTGCCGTAAATACAAGCGGAAAAACACCTTCCGTATCAGACGACATCAGAGATGAATCGGCCGCAATCAGTTCACTCAGCACGACGTCTTCCAGAAGGGCTGTCCCGGCCGCCGTATCATATACATGGATACCGGATTCCGATATCACGATCAGTTTTTCTCCGGCGATCCCGAAATAGCGCACATATTCGTCACCGCACTCCATGCGCTCCGCACACTCCCCGGTTTCCGGATTCATTTTAAGGATTTCTCCGTTTAAATCCAGAACAAAGATTCTGCCAGCCGCGTCAATCCCCATCTGTGTAATGATATTATTGGTATCCCTTTCCTTTACTTCGGGCATTCCCGGTACTTTCTCTTCAACCACGCCGTCCGGATTTATTTTTTTCACCCTCATTCCGTCGGTGTCTGCAAAAGAGCCGCAGAGCCAGGCCGAACCGTCGGGCGCCACGGCGGCCCCGCTGATCCAGCAATCCGCAAGGGACAGTCCCGCTTCCTGTGCCGTCCATTCTCCGCCGGCATCTTCCGCCATAAACAGCCATGTCTTCCCCGTATCCCCGTTGTCAGCCAGTACCGTCACACCGCCGCCCGCGCGCGCCCCGACACAACGGATCTCCGTGACTTCCTCCGGAAACTGCACATCAGACTCGACAAAACGTCCCTTTGCGCCGTCCGCCGATGCAGAAGGCGCCCCCTCATTTCCCGCCTGGGAAGAATCTTCCCGCATCCGGCCAGTGCGCATACAAACAGCAGCACTGCCAGCAGCGCACAGGCCCGTCTCTTCTTTTTTTCAAATTTTAATCTCATTTTGTCACCTCCGTTTATTCCGACCTCACCGCATCCACACGGCTCCGTCTGGTAAAAAGCATAGCAAAACTTTCTTAAAACATTCTTTAAGGCTGATTTTAATTTTCTCCATGAATTTAAAGAATTTTTCAAGAGAAATATGTTATGATAGATTGCGACAACATTTTTACCACAGGAGTTAAATTACTTATGAGAATATTATTGATTGAAGACGATAAAAATCTCTGTGACACCTTACAGTTTCAGCTGGAGCGGGAATCCCACACAGTCGACGTCTGCCGCGACGGAAGGGACGGGCTGGATCTTTTTGTGCAGGACGCCTACGATCTCGTACTGCTTGACCGCATGCTGCCCACAATGAACGGGCTCCTCGTCTTGAAAAAAGCAAGGGCGCAGGGCGTATCCACCCCCGTTATCCTTCTGACCGCACTCGGAGAACTCTATGACCGGATAGAAGGCCTGGACACCGGGGCGGACGATTATATCGTCAAACCGTTTGCATTTGAGGAGCTTTCAGCCCGCATCCGTTCTCTGGGGCGGCGCGCAGGAAAGTGGCAGGAAAACGAAATCCTCTGTTACGGCGATATCACCTATGATACCTCGCTGCGCCAGCTGAACGGACCGGACGGCACCATCCTGCTCTCCGGCCGGGAAGGCAGCCTTCTGGAAGTCTTCCTGCGCGATGCAGGGACGACGCTGCGCCGCATGGTCATCCTTTCACGCGTCTGGGGCGCCGATGCCGCGGTCGAGGAGGGAAATCTGGATACCTATGTCCACTTTCTGCGCAAACGCTTATCACACGTCGGCAGCACGCTCGCCCTCACAACGATCCGCGGCGTGGGCTACCTGCTGAAAACCAAAAATGAGTAAAAGGGGATTTCTCATGTTTCACAGACTTCACATACAGATGACTGTTTTTTCCACACTGATCATCAGCCTGATTCTCGTCACGATGACCGGTATCTGCCTCTTCATCTCGGAGCGCGGCCTGAAAAAAAATATGGAAGCCTCTTTCTCAAATGAACTTGGCACCATGATTACTTACCTGCAGGATCAGGACGCCATCTCCCTGCAGTGGATCTGCCAGACACAGGCGAGCCATTCCTTCTTCCTCTATTTTTATGACAACGGAACGCCGCTTTACATCAGCAGGCTCTACGGTGATTCTGAAAAAAATGCGCTTGCCGAATATACAAGAAACTATGCGTACGCACACCACAACATCGATATCACACGCGCAAATTCCGGTATTTTTTCTTCCCACACCGAATTTCGCGTAACCTATAAACAAAAGCCTTATTACGCTTCCGCGGGAACCATTCCCCGAAAAGAAGGGACACTCGGATTTATCATACTTTCCCCTCTTGCCAGGCAGCAGCAGCAGATTACTTTCCAGCGGCTTCTCTTTTTTGCCGTCGATCTTTCGGCCATCCTTCTTCTGGCCCTGCTTTCCTGGATTTTTAACGGACACATGCTTATACCGATCGAAGAAAACCGCAGAAAGCAGTCGGATTTTATCGCTGCGGCCTCTCACGAACTGCGTTCCCCGCTCACAGTCATTCTCTCCGGCGTGGAAGCCCTCCAAAAAACGGACGATCCTGCCCTGCGCGCACATTTTTTTCAGATCATAGATGAAGAGGGGCTGCGCATGCAGCATCTGATTTCCGACATGCTTTTTTTATCGCGCTCCGATACCAGGACATTCCCGGTTCACCTTTCCCTGTGCCAGCCGGACCTTCTTCTCCTGGATGCTTACGAGAAATATATGCTCCCCGCACGCAAAAAAAAGCTCTCCCTCTCCGTCAGTCTCCCGGAGGAACAGCTTCCTGCCTGCAACGCCGACCCCG
>CANDFU010000061.1 GCA_947384095.1 uncultured Roseburia sp.
AACGATTCAAAATTTACATCCTCCGTTTTCTCCAACAATTTCATCAATTCATTATTTTCTTTGATGCGACTCTGAATCTTATTTATTTTATTGTCAATTAAAAACTTCTGATTCAGATATTCTTCATGTAAACTTGTCAAAAACCTTATATTCATTTCTTTTCACCGAACATATGTTTGTTATTCATATTATATGTACCAATCTTATTTTATACCAATTTATTTCTCATGAAAAGCAAATTTTTTTCTGTTTGATAAATTTTTAATTTGTATAACACTATAAAAGCGGCTATAATATAAATAGAATATAAACCAAATCCTTATAAATGGCCGCAATTTATAATTGTTCTTATCCAAAGTAAAACCAGACACAACAATTATCAGGAGGGAATCATGAAAAAAAATATCAGACAATTTCTAATCTTATCGGCATTCGCAGCCGGAACCATTCACTGCATCAACCGCTTTGTCGATCTGACAGCAGAAATGAAAAATATATTAAAATCTGAAAACGGCGAATATTATAACTGGAAAAACGGACAGATCTATTACAGCAAACGTGGATCCGGCTCTCCTGTTCTTCTGATCCATGATCTGGATCCCGTCAGTTCTTCTTATGAATGGTGCCGTATTGTAAAAAAACTGGAAAAAACACATACTGTATATGCAGTGGATCTGCCGGGCTGCGGGCGTTCAGAAAAGCCGCATCAGATTTATACAAGTTTTCTCTATGTGCAAATGCTCACGGATTTTATTCACGATGTAATCGGTGAAAGCCCGGATGTCGTCACGACAAACCGCTCCGTCTCATTTGCAGTTCTCGCACAGAATATGGACCGGACTCTGATGAAACGGATCATTGCCGTCAATCCGCCATCATCCGGATCATTTGACCATACAGCAGATCCGCATGCTGCAACAAAAAAAATGCTGCTGGAGCTTCCCGTCATCGGTACTTTTATCTACAACATCTACATGTACGAAAAAAATATCAACAGGAAGCTACGCAACATTTACTTCGACAAACCTCAGCTCGTGTCCAGCAAAATGCTTGACGCCTACTACGAATCTTCTCATATGGAAAAAAGTCATGGAAGGTATCTGCTGGCAAGTATTGAAGGACAATACACTGACAATGCGATAACACATGCGCTCAAAAACCTGACAATACCTCTCTGTATCATCGAGAGCAGAAATCTCCGAAAGACAGTATCCGTCGTCGATTCTTACTCGCGGTATCACTCACAGGTTGAGACTGCCTATATTTCAAACACCAGGCTTGTCCCACAGCTCGAAGCACCAGACAGACTCTTAAACATCATTCATATGTTCCTGAATGACAAATAGACTTTATCATACCCTTTTCAGATATCACAGCGGGGATCTCGCAGGAGTCCCCGCTTTTCTCGGATATCCCTTCGGTGTCTTTTTCTGTTTCCGGATAACGACAAAAGAACGCTTCTGACCACATAGATCAAACTTATCAATTTTTTCAATCCGGCCGCCCAGAATAGAAACTGCATTCTGAGCCAGCCCGGCCTCGGCGTCAATCCCGCCCGACTTATAAGAGACAAATCTTCCTCCTACCTTTACAAATGGAAGACAATACTCACTCAGTGAAGATAAATTCGCCACTGCACGTGATACACACAGATCAAATTGTTCCCGGAAAATCGGATTCCTGCCCATTTCCTCCGCCCGGGCATGAACAGTTTCAATTCCTTTTAACCCAATTTTTTCAATGACTTCATCCAAAAACAAAATTCGTTTTTTTAATGAATCCGCGAGCACAATCTTTAACTGCGGAAATGCAATTTTTAAAGGGACACCAGGAAAACCAGCCCCCGTCCCTAAGTCCAGAATACGGCTTTCACTGATAATCTCATCGCTAAAGTCATATACACGCACAATGGAAAGGCTGTCCAGAAAATGTTTTCTGACTACATCTTCATACTCCGTAATCGCAGTCAGATTCATCACCTTATTTTTTTCTACCAGTATTTCATAAAAATCCATAAACTGACTATACTGCTCTTCACTCAACGAAATTTGAAGATCCTTAAGTCCTTCCCGAAATACTTCAGATCTCTGCTCCATTTTTCCCTTCCTTCACTTCTTCTTTTTTCCGAAACCACATCTGCTCCATATATACCAGAAGAACCGAAATATCTGCAGGCGAAACTCCGGATATTCTCGATGCCTGCCCAATCGATGAAGGACGATAAATCTTTAACTTCTGGCGTGCTTCTATCCGTAAACTTGGCACATTATCATAATCAAAATCTTCCGGTATCTTTTTTCTTTCCAGCTTTTTAAAGTTTTCCACCTGCTTTTTCTGCCGTAAAATATATCCCTCATACTTAATGTTAATATTCACCTGTTCTGCAACATCTTCCGGCAGCTCCGGCCTTTCCGGGTCAATCGGAGCCAGTTTCTGATAATCCAGCTCCGGTCTTCGAATTAATTCCGTGAGCCGTGTCCCCGTATTTAAAGGGATACTCCCATAATCTTCCAACAATTGCTGGACCCTTTTTTCCGCCCCGATCCGCACCTGTCCGACTCGTCTCATTTCCTCTTCAATCCACTTTTCCTTCTGGCATATCCTCTCATAACGCTCTCTCGAGATCAGTCCGACCTCATATCCTTTCTTTGTCAGACGCAGATCAGCGTTATCCTGGCGAAGCAAAAGGCGGTACTCCGCCCGTGAAGTCATCATGCGATACGGTTCTTTATTTTCTTTTGTGACCAGATCGTCTATCAAAACACCGATATAAGCCTCCGAGCGATCCAGAACCAGCGGTTCTCTGCCAAGAATTTTCATGGAAGCATTGATTCCCGCGATCAGTCCCTGGCATGCCGCTTCCTCATACCCACTGCTCCCGTTAAACTGTCCGCCCGAAAAAAGGCCTTTGATCTTCTTAAATTCAAGTGTTGCATGAAGCTGATTCGGATTGATACAATCATACTCAATCGCATAAGCATTTCTTACAATCTTCACATGCTCAAACCCCGGAAGCGTCCGGTACATTTCATGCTGTACATCCTCCGGCATCGATGAAGACATTCCTCCGACATACATCTCATTTGTATGTATCCCCTCCGGCTCGATAAAAATCTGATGGCGTTCCTTATCAGAAAATCTGACGACTTTATCCTCAATGGAAGGACAATATCTTGGGCCTGTCCCTTCAATAATCCCGGCATAAATCGGAGATCGGTCCAGATTGTTTCTTATAATTTCATGCGTCCTTGCATTTGTGTATGTCAGCCAGCAGGGCACCTGTTCTATCTGCACAGACTCAGGATCCGTCGCAAATGAAAAAGGGACAACACGTTCATCTCCTTTCTGCTCCTCCATTTTCGAAAAATCAAGCGAATTTTTATCCACCCGCGCCGGAGTCCCTGTCTTAAAACGATACATTTCGATACCATGCAAAAGCAGTGAATTTGTGAGATGATTCGCCGCCATCAGGCCGTTTGGCCCCGTATGGCTGATCATTTCTCCCGTCAGACACCGTGCTCCAAGATAAGTCCCGGTGCACAATATCACCGCCTTGCTGTGATAAAAGGCGCCGGAAACCGTTTTCACCCCAATAATCTCCCGACGCTTCTCCTCAATCTCATTTTCCCCACACTCTCTTGTCACAATATCTGAGACTTCCGCCTGCCGGATCGTAAGATGTTTCGTCTCCTGTAAAGTCTGCCGCATCTTCATACTGTAGTCCGCTTTATCCGCCTGTGCCCGCAGCGAATGTACTGCAGGCCCTTTCGATCTGTTTAACATTTTCGACTGTATAAAGGTCTTATCGATATTGATTCCCATCTGACCGCCCAGCGCATCAATCTCACGCACAAGATGTCCCTTTGAAGTTCCTCCGATATTCGGATTACACGGCATCAGTGCAATGCTGTCCACACTGACCGTGAAAATAATTGTCTCAAGTCCCAGTCTCGCACACGCAAGAGCAGCTTCACAGCCCGCATGCCCTGCACCCACAACCACCACGTCATAAGTCTCCTCTACCCGATTCTGATTACCACAATACATCTTCTCTCCCACTGACATCATACCCCTCCTTTCTTCCAGATCTTCAACACAATCCCTTCCGCTCTGCACAATCAAAAACCTCTGCCGATAGCTGTGATAAAAAACTATTTCCCCACACAAAACGAGCGAAAGATCTCTTCCACCAGATCTTCCTCCACTGCTTCTCCGATAATGCTTCCAAGCTCTTCATAGGCATTCATCAGATCTATGGAATAAAAATCTTCCGGCATTCCTTCCTCTATGCTTTTTCTTACAAGCGACAGACTCTCAAGTGTATTTTCCAGAGCCGTTTTATGACGAATATTTGTGATATATACTTCATCATTAAAACGCAGTTCACCGAAAAAAAACATATCCTTAACCGCTTTGTACAGCTCATCCATACCTGTCTGTTCTTTCGCAGAAACAGAAATTACTTTGCAGCCATTCTGCATCTTTTCAAGGAATGGCCGCAGTTCCTCTTCCTCTGTCTTTGCATGCAGATCCGATTTATTCAAAAGTACGATTACCTTCCTGCCCACAAGACGATCCATGATATCAAAATCATTTTCATCCAGTTCAGTCGAACTATCGACAACATAAATAACCAGATCTGCATCCTCTAAATATTGTCTTGCCTTATCAACTCCTATCTTTTCCACCACGTCTTCCGTATCCCGGATCCCTGCCGTGTCTATGACATTTAAAACAATTCCATTCAGGTTCATCTGTTCTCTTAATACATCTCTGGTGGTCCCTGCAATTTCCGTCACAATCGCCCGCTCTTCTCCCAGCATGGAATTTAAAAGAGATGACTTTCCGGCGTTCGGCTTGCCAACAATCACAGTTAAAATACCTTCTTTTAAAATTCTCCCATTCTCACTGGAAGCAATCAGTTTTTCCACTTTTCCGGCTACGTTATTCACAATTACTTTCAGCCGATGCGAATACCCGTCCAGGCTGAAGTGCTCCGGATCATCCAGCGCAGACTCGATAAACGCCACCTCATGCAAAAGTTCTGCGCGAATTTCCCTGATTACTCTTGAAAGTGAACCTGAAAGCTGTCTGACCGAACTTTTCAGCGCAAATTCATTCTGGGCCTGTATCACATCCATCACAGATTCCGCCTGAGACAAATCCAGTCTCCCGTTCAGGAACGCTCTCTTTGTAAATTCCCCGGGCTCTGCAGGCCTGGCTCCATTTCTGACCACAGCCTCCAGAATCCGTTTCACCACATAGACGCCGCCGTGACAATCGATCTCCACAGTATCCTCCCTGGTATAACTTCTCGGAGCCTTCATCAGAAGAATAAGCACCTCGTCGATTACTTCTCCGTCTTCCCTGATCTCTCCATAGCGGATTGTATGGCTCTTTGTCTCAGAAAGTTTTCTTCCGCCCTTTTCAAAAAAAACACGATCCGCAACAAAGACGGCGTCCGGTCCGCTGATTCTTACAATCCCAAGCCCTGCGCCCGCCATCGCAGTCGCAATCGCCGCAATCGTATCCGTTTTCATATCAACCTCCCATAAGGTAAAAAATGGCTGTCCGAAAAAACAAAATCTCCTTTTTCGAACAGCCACCACGCAGCCTGATCTATGTTCTATTCTGACTCTCTATGACCTCTTGAGCGTGACAACAACATGCCGGTATGGCTCCTCCCCCTCGCTGTGCGTCGCAACAAACTTATCATTCTGCAGAGCCGAGTGAATGACTCTTCTCTCAAACGGATTCATCGGTTCCAAGGAAACAGAATGCTTTGTCCTCTTCACTTTATATGCAATATTTCTCGCAAGGTTTTCTAAAGTCTCTCTTCGTCTTTTACGATAATCCTCCGTATCGATTTTCACTTTGATATAAGACTCTGTATGCTTATTGACGGCAAGATTAGTCAGATACTGCAGAGAATCAAGAGTCTGTCCTCTTTTACCGATCAGGACTCCCATATCATCTCCCTTTAACTCAACATTGACGACATTACTCCCCTCTTCCCTGTCAATAAAAATCTCCACATTAAGGCCCATCGCATCAAAGATTTTGTCCAGAAATTCCTGAATATTGTCATTGATATCATTCTTTTTCCGGGCTTTAATGACCGCATCCTTTCTTCCGATCCCAAGAATGCCGGCACTCCCCTTCTCAATCACTTCATATTCTACTTTATCACTGGTCGTTCCCAGCCGGATCAGAGCTTCCGTAATCGCGTCATCCACTGTTCTGGCCGAAATCTCAATAAATTCCATACCTGCATTACCCCCTGTTTCCTATTTCCTGCTGTTCTTCTCGTTAAATTCACGAACCATATTCGCCTTTGCAGCCATACTTCCCGCTTTTGCCTTCGCTTTCGCTGCAGCCGCCTTCTCAAGCTCCAGCTCCCGCTGCGCCGCACTCTTCTTCTCCGGTTCTGCAATCTGCCTTGTCTTAATTCGCGCCGCATTGGAAATCTGATTCTCTGCGATTCCCATTTTTTCACGTTTTTTCTTAATTTTTTCCTGGTTTTTCTTAATGATATCTTCCAGATCTACCTTCTCAAAATGTTTGTTCAGGAAAAACTGCTGTACAATCCGTACGACTGCGCCGGCAATCCAGTAAATACCAAGGCCGACCGGAACAGTAAAACACATTACAAGCGAAAACAACGGCATCGTCTTATTCATCATTTTCATCTGCTGTGCCATCGTATCGCTACCATCGCCAGATGCAGAAGCCGCGGCCTGCGGCATCATCTTAATATTAAGCACCTGTGTCAGATACGATATCACCGGGATAAAAGCCGCACCGATCACCATCAAAAACTGGCCGCTCTGGAAATTTGTTGTCATAATCTGCCATGGCGTATCCGAAATATTTAACCCGAGAAAATTATTGACATGAGAAACCGTCTCATAAGTTGACGATATGACGTCTGTCAGTGCAGGAAACGTTTCTTTTAAAGTGTCCCAACCTGCCGAATTGAGCTTATAGAGCACGTCCACAATCATATTCGGGATTCTCCCCGCATCCTCCACAGCAAAATCGACAACCGGGGACGTCATGATTCGAAGTTCCTCTACGAGCTTCGTCATTTTCTCTTCAAAACCAGATGTCCCCATAATCCCCTGTGCCAGGGCAGTAAAATTTCCTTTCACACCAGTTACATACGCCGGTACATTTACAAAAACCCGGTAGAGAGCCAGCAGAAGCGGCATCTGAATCAACATCTGGACACAGCTTCCCGTCATCGAAACGCCATATTTATCGTAAACCGCCTGCGTCTCTTCCCGCATCGCCATCGCCGAAGTCGGATCTTTTTTTCCCTGATACTTTTTATTGATTGCTGTAAGTTCCGGCTGCATTTTCTGGCTCAGTTTGGAAAATTTCTGCTGCTTATATGTAAGCGGAAACAACAGAATATATATCACAATCGTAAAAATAATAATAGATAAACCAACGTTTTCGATACCGATCAATGTCATCAGATAATAAATTCCATTCATCAGCAGTCCGAGCAGTCTCGCCACCGGACCCAGAAACACACCGTCATATGCCGTTAATAACATTTCTGACACTATACCATACCTCCATTATGGAACTGGATCATATCCGCCTTTTGAAAAAAGATTGCATCTTAAGATTCTCCATAAAGCCAGAGCGCCTCCCTTAAGGGCGCCGTATTTTTCGACCGCCTCAAGCCCGTATGTGGAACAGGTCGGATAATAGGGGCACTTTGTCGTCTTCATCGGAGAAATGTACTTTCTATAGAATTTAATCAAAACTATCAAAATTTTTTTCAAAACAATTCCATCTTCTTTTCTCTGTTTATTTTGCTATTTAAATATTATGGATTCCGGACGCCTGTCTTTTTTCAGAATCCTGTGAAGACCTCCGAGATGCAGCAACGCACTCTCTGCTTCGCGATATGAAATATCACGCGCCGTGCTTCTCGCGATGACTACAATGTCTAAACCACTATTAAACATGTCTTCATGTAGTCTGTAGCTTTCTCTGAGCAGCCGTGTCAGATGATGTCTGATCACACTGTTTCCGACTTTCTTACTGACTGATATCCCAAAACGATTATTCTGTGTGCCATTCGGAAGAACATACATCACCAGATACTTATTGGCATAAGAGATCGGAAGAGCACACGTCTGAACTCCAGTCACCTCTCGTCATCT
>CANDFU010000062.1 GCA_947384095.1 uncultured Roseburia sp.
CTACACTATAACCTACACTCTTTCCCTACACGACGCTCTTCCGATCTATCGAGAATTACTGCGAGAATATCCGCCGCGTGGCGAAGGCGGGCGTCAAATGCATCTGCTACAACTTTATGCCGGTGTTTGACTGGACGAGGACGCAGCTTGACCATGAGCTCGCTGACGGTTCGACGTCCCTCGTTTATTACCAGGAGCAGGTGGACGCGGTGAATCCGCTGGAGAGCGACAGCGATCTGACACTTCCGGGCTGGGATTCCAGCTATACGAGAGAAGAGTTAAAGAACGTCGTTGCAGAGTACAATGCGATGTCGGAGGATGATCTGTGGAACAACCTTCAGTATTTCCTGCAGAAGATTATTCCGGTGGCGGCGGAGTGCGGCGTGAACATGGCGATTCATGAGGACGATCCCTGCTGGAGTATTTTCGGGCTTCCGAGAATTATCACCTGTGAGGAGAATATCGATCGTTTCTTAAAGCTCGTGGACGACCCGCACAACGGCATCACGCTCTGCACCGGTTCCCTGGGCTGCTCAAACAAGAACGACGTCGTAAAGATGGCGGAGAAATACGCTGCGATGGGCAGAATCCACTTTGAGCACTTAAGAAATGTGGCGGTTCTTGAGAACGGGTTTGAAGAGAGAGCGCATCTCTCCTGCTGCGGTTCCCTTGACATGTATGCGATTGTCAAGGCGCTGCACGACAATGGTTTTACCGGTTATGTAAGACCGGATCACGGAAGGATGATCTGGGGCGAGACGGGAAGAGCCGGATACGGACTTTATGACCGCGCGCTCGGCGCAACCTATATCAACGGCCTGTGGGAGGCGGTGGAGAAGGCTTCCGCAAAATAAGGATTGCAACTGTTTATTATAATTATCAGGAGGTAGAAGGATGAAATTACCATTTCAGATTGATCTGAAGGACAAAGTAGTTGTGGTGACGGGCGCAGGCGGCGTGATCTGTTCCGTGCTTGCGGAAGCGCTTGCGATGACGGGCGCGAAAGTGGCGTTGCTGGATCTGAACGAGGAGGCGGCGCAGAAGAATGCGGACGCGATCGTGGAAAAGGGATTTACTGCAAAAGGCTACAAGTGCAACGTTCTTGAAAAAGACAGTGTAAAAGCGGCGAGGGATCAGATTGCAGAAGATTTCGGGACGTGCGATATTCTGGTAAACGGCGCGGGCGGCAATAATCCGAAGGCGACCACGGACGACGAATATTTTGTTCCGGAAGACTTAGGACAGATGAAGACCTTTTTTGACCTGGATGCAGACGGTGTTTCTTTTGTATTCAGCCTGAATTTTATGGGAACGCTGATTCCGACACAGGTTTTTGCGATGGATATGATCAACAAGAAAGGGGCGGGCATCATCAATATTTCTTCGATGAACGCTTACACTCCTCTTACCAAGATTCCGGCATACTCGGGCGCGAAAGCGGCCATTACGAATTTTACTGAGTGGCTTGCCGTACACTTTTCGAAAGTCGGCATCCGCTGCAACGCGATTGCACCGGGCTTTTTCTCCACAAAGCAGAATGCAAAGCTTCTGTTTAACGAAGACGGGACCCCGACGGCGAGAACCGGAAAGATCTTAAACGGAACGCCGATGGGACGTTTCGGCGAGGTGGAGGAGCTGATCGGTTCCGTATTGTTCCTGGCGTGTGAAGAAGCAAGCGGATTCGTAAACGGCGCATGCATTCCGATTGACGGAGCTTTTGCATCCTATTCAGGAGTATAGTTATGGGATACTTTGATTTTGAAAAAACGAATGATTATGTCGTATGCATTGACAGCGACGGCTGCGCGATGGATACGATGGAGGTTAAGCACCGCAAATGCTTTGGCCCGCAGTGGATTGAGACCTACGGGCTCGGGGAGCATTATGACGAGTGCATGGAGCTCTGGCTTTCGATCAATCTCTATACGATAACGAGGGGAATCAATCGTTTTAAAGGTCTTGCGCTTGCACTGGAAGAGACGGAGCGCAGAGGGCTGTCACACACGGAAGGCCTGGAAGAGTTTTCCGCGTGGACAAAGGAGGCGAAAGAGCTTTCCAATCCGGCGCTGATGGCGCTGACGCAGAAGTCCGGCAATCCCTGTTTTGAGAAGGCGCTGCTCTGGAGCATTAGGACCAACCGGGCCATTCACGGACTGCCGGGGGATGACGCCCCGTTTCCAAATGTAAAATGGGCGATGGATGAGATGTGTAAAAAAGCGGACCTTGTCGCAGTTTCCTCTGCGAACAGCGAGGCAGTGGAAGCGGAATGGACAAAGCACAGCCTGAAAGAAGACTGCCGTGTCCTGCTCACGCAGGAGGCGGGATCCAAAGCATTCTGTATCGGGGAGCTTGTAAAGCTGGGCTATGATCCGGAAAAGACGTTGATGGTCGGCGACGCGCCGGGCGATAAGGACGCGGCTGCAAAAAACGGTGTCTTTTTCTACCCGATCCTTGCCGGCAAAGAAGGGGAAAGCTGGACGAGGCTTCTGGACGAGGCATTTCCAAAGCTGTTGGACGGTACGTTTGACGAAGCGTATCAGAAGCAGTTAATTACAGAGTTTGAAAAGAACCTGGGAGTTTAGATTTTAAGGGAGAAGGTATTTTTTGGGGTAAATTAAGATGACAGTCCGGCTGGGGCGAAAGATACCGGGGTGTCATAAATAGATCGGAAATACAGTGTCCTGTCTGCGGGGAGGTACTGCAGGCAGGGCATTTTATTACATTTTAAGAAAAAAGGAGGTTGTTACGATGGTTGACATGAAGGCAAAGCCGTTTCATCTGTCTGACGAAGACTGTAAATGGGTCGAAGATACCATTGCGGGGATGAGCAAAGAGGAAAAGATCGGACAGTTGTTCTTCAACATGGGCTCTTCGAGGGATGAGGACTATCTGAAGATGACGGTAAACCAGTATCACATCGGAGGTATCCGCTACAACCCGGCATCGGGGGCGGAAGTGCGTGAACAGAACCGTATCCTGCAGGAGAACAGTAAAATTCCGCTGATTATCGCCTGCAATACCGAGAACGGCGGAAACGGTGCGTGTACGGACGGAACGATGATCGGCCCGCAGACGAAAATCGGTGCGACAAAAGATGTGAAATATGCTTATGAGCTGGGCCGTCTTTCGAACAAAGAGGCAGCCAGCATCGGATGCAATTTATCTTTTGCGCCTGTCAGCGATATTCTTTACAACTGGGAGAATCCGGTTATCGGCTTAAGGACTTACGGAAATGATGTGGATCAGGTCTGCGCGATGACAAAGGCTTATATGGACGGCGCGCATACAAATGAGGGATTCTGTTGTGCGGCAAAGCATTTTCCGGGCGACGGGCTTGATTTCCGCGATCAGCATGTGGCAAACAGTGTCAATGACATGAGCTGTGAGGAATGGGACGCGAGTTTCGGAAAGGTGTACCAGAATCTGATTGACAATGGCCTGGAAGCGATTATGGCAGGGCACATCATGCAGCCGGCCTATACCAGACATTTTAATCCGGACATTAAGGATGAGGATATTATGCCGGCGACGCTCTCGCCAGAGCTGATTGAGGGCCTTCTGCGGAAAAAGCTGGGATTTAACGGCATGGTACTGACGGATGCTTCCCACATGGTAGGTCTGACCTGCTGTATGAAGCGCAGTGAAATGCTTCCGCGCACCATTGCGGCCGGCGTGGATATGTTCCTGTTCTTTAACGAGATGGATGAGGATTTCGCCAGCATGATGGCGGGGTATGAAAACGGGATTATCACGGAAGAACGTCTCGACGACGCGCTTCATCGGATCCTGGCGCTGAAGGCTCATATGGGGCTTCACAAAAAGGCGAAGGCCGAGATCGTTCCCCCGGTGGAAGTGATGGAGAAAACGGTCGGATGTGAAGCGCACAAGGCGGTGGCAAAGGAAATCTCAGACAAGGGAATCACGCTTGTAAAGTATAAGGACGAGGATGTCCTTCCGATGATTCCGGACCGCTATAAGAGGATTATGATTGTTTCCGTCAGCGGGCTTTCTGCGGGCAGCGGTATGGCGAGCCTGATGAAGAGCCACATGGGCGGCGGTAAGAAGAGCCCGGCGGAGCGTCTGTGCGATAAGCTCAAAGAGAAAGGCTTTGATGCATTTATCTATGAGAGCCCGCTCGATAAGATGATGAAGCAGGCAGCGGACGGAAAGAAACCGGATATCAACCTGTATTTTGCAGGAAAGACGGAGATCAAGGAGTTTGTAGGCAATCAGGATCTGATTATCACGCTGGTGGACATCGCGGGCGGATTCCAGCCGGTTGCAAGGCCGGGATTTGGCATGAGCAAAGGCGGCGGAGAGATCCCCTGGTATGTATTTGAACTTCCCGTCGTTGTGGTCGGATGCGGACAGCCGTTCGTGCTCGCCGATATCCCGCAGGCGCGAACATATATCAATACGTATGACAGTGATGATCAGACGTTTGATGCGCTTGTCGAGAAGCTGATGGCTGGAAAAGACGCGTTTAAGGGCGTCGATCCGGTGGATGCGTACTGTGGTCTCTGGGACACACATCGCTGATCAGAGAGGACTGCCGCGCCGGGATGGAGATGGCATGCCATGCCATCCGGCGACGGCGCGGCAGTTTTATATGTAGGAAATGAAGGGAGAATTAGTTATGGCATCGAAACCTTTGGAAGAAAACGGTATTCACCGTGCGAAACTATGGGAGATTGCATTTTATGCGTTAAACAACACGTCTACCAATATTTACCTGATGATGGTAGGCTCGATCTCGTATTTCCTTGTCGGTATCGTCGGCGTGGGAGCGGTTCTTGCAGGTTCCATTATCACGATCATGCGTATCTGGGACGGTGTCACGGACCCGTTCGTCGGCATGATTGTCGACAATACGAACACGAAGATCGGAAAGAACAGGCCGTTTATTATTATCGGACAGATTATCCTGTTTGCAACGACGTTTGCAATGTTCCGGTTTATCCCGCTGATCCCGCAGGGAGGCCGTTTTGTCGCATTTATCATTATTTATATGATTTATATCGTTGGTTATACGGCGCAGTGTGTCGTCACGAAGTCGGCACAGTCCTGTATGACGAACGATCCGGAGCAGAGACCGATCTTCTCCATGTTTGACTCCGTGTACAATATCCTGCTGATGAGTATGTTCTGGCCGGTATTTTTATCCGGTACGCTGTTGCCGAAGTATACGCTTACAAGTGCGGCACATGCAGATAAGCTTGCAGATATGCTGGCGAAGATCCCGACTCTTGAGAAGGTCGTGACGATCGGGGAAGATGGCGTGCAGACGCTCGCCGGGTTTTATAATCCGGAGATGTGGCATTTTATCCAGATTACACTTGGTATTGTGTCGGCTGTGTTTGCAGTCTGCGCGTTTATCGGTATCTCCCGCAAGGATAATCCGAAATACTTTGGAACCGGTAAGGTGGAGAGAGTCACGTTCCGTGACTACGCGGACGTCCTGGCTCACAACCGTGGAATCCAGATGCTCGTTGTTGCCGCTTCTTCTGATAAACTTGCCATGAGTGCCGGAACGAATGTAACGGTTATGATGGCTCTGTATGGAATTATTTTCGGAAATTATGCCTTGAGCGGTTCTGTTTCTGCAATCAGCGGTATCCCGACGGCGCTGCTCGGTATCGTCGGTATCGGTTATGTCGCCCGCAAGATGGGGCAGAAGACGTGTCTTGTCCTGGGAACATGGGGGGCGCTTGCAACTGCCGGAGTTCTGGCGTTTATTATCTGTACGGGACATGGCGGAAAGTTCCTTCTCCCGACGTTCTCGCTGACGAACCCGGCTACATATGGCAATCTGTTCCAGGGTGCGAACTGGAGTATGATGGGTGTAATGTTCCTTCTGATGTATATTTTAAACAGAGGATTTGCTCAGCTCTCCGGAAGTATCGTTATCCCGATGACTGCTGACTGTGCGGACTATGAGGTTTATCGCTCGGGCCGCTACGTTCCGGGCCTGATGGGCACGTTGTTCTCCTTTGTGGATAAGGTAATCTCTTCACTGGCTACCACGATTGTTGCCCTTGTCTATGCGACGATCGGATACAAGGAAACGCTTCCGACAGAGAACGATCCCTATTCAACAGGGATCCTGATCTGTACGCTTGCCTGCTTCTTGGGACTGCCGGTAATCGGATGGATCTTAAACGTTGTTGCCATGAAGTTCTATCCGCTGACGAGAGAGAAGATGGCGGAGATCCAGGACGAGGTTGGACGGATCAAAGCGGAGGCAATGAAAAAAGCTTAATCTGCATTTTAAGATTATTTGAAAAGGGGTATGGGTTATGGCAAAAGGACGACAGAAAAAAGACGCGGCGCCTGTCTTTGACCGGAAAGAATATGAGGCCAGGGAAGAAAAAGCTGGTATCGGAAGCGCGCGGGATCTGGCCGACCTTGATTTCGAAATGCAGGCGGCCCGGAACGCAGCCGGGATGGAGGAGAGAACCTTCGGTGTCTGGGGGCCTGTCTGGAAGCTGATGAAGTGGTATGACAGCTTCAAAAAGCCCCATACCTTTAAGAAAAAGACATACCTCTGGCTGATGCTGTTTACCGGCTGGGCCGGAGGGCACCGCTGGTATCAGGGGCGCCGGATTTTAGGCGCGCTCGAGACGGTGTTTTTCTGGACGGGGATCCCTCTGATATTGCTTGTCACTGATTTTATGGAGGTATTTCCGGTCAAGGAAGATGAAAACGGTATGATTACAATGAAATAGCTCTTGTCGGCCCCCTGCATTCTAAAGGATGCAGGGGGTTTTGCTGTTTCGGGGCCGCGTGTTGATCGTTGATTTTGTTTATGGTAGAATAGGCGCAACAGAACAGAAAGCAGAAACGGGGATTGATATGCAGAAAATTATGGTTATAGAAGATGATCCCTCTACCCGGGAAGAGCTGGTGCTTTTACTGGGGAATGAGGGGTACCGTGCTCAGGCGGTTACGGAATTTACGGATATTGTAAAGCAGGCGGAAGCGTTTTGTCCGGATCTGATTCTTCTGGACATTAACCTGCCCGGGCAGGACGGCTTTTTGTTGTGCGCGGGACTTAGAAAGTCGGTCGGTGCGCCGGTTATTTTTGTCACCAGCCGGGATTCCGGCCCGGATGAGGTGCGGGCGCTCTGTCTGGGAGGGGATGACTACATCACAAAGCCGTATAGTGTTCCCGTTCTGCTGGCGCGGACGAAGGCGGTTCTGCGCCGGTGCGCCGGGGGAGGAGAGCCGCCGGAGGCGATAAGCGTCGGGGGCCTGCGTCTTGATCTGATCAAGGGTACGGCAGCGACGGAGACGGGGGCGATCCTTCTGACGCGCAATGAGCTGCAGATTCTGGCCTGCCTTATGGGGCATGCGGGGGAGATTGTTTCCCGTGCCAGCCTGATCGACGCCTTGTGGGACAACCAGATTTACATCGACGATAATACTTTAAGCGTCAATGTCACCCGGCTGCGGGCAAAACTGGCGGAGCTTGGCCTGCCGGACGCGATAAAGACGCGCAGGGGAATGGGGTATCAGCTATGACTTTCCGGGATTATCTGGCTGACCGGCTGCCGGGCATTGTAATCTGGCCGCTCTGCGCCGTGGTTTCGGCGCTTTTTCTCGTGGTTACAGGGACGCAGCCGGGAGTGGTGGCGATTCTTTTATCGGCGCTATTCCTGGTTTCCGGGACGGCATTGCTTACTGATTTTTTTCGCCGGCGTGCTTATCTGAAGGAGCTGAAAGCCGTTTTTGAGGGACTGGATCAGAAATACCTGTTTGCCGAGTGCGTTTCGCATCCCAGGGGGCTGTATGAACGGCGGATTTTTGAAGTGTGCCGTCGGGCAGAACAGGCGATGATCGGTGAAGTTTCCGAAGCCCGCGCGGCCCAGAGAGAATATCGGGAGTATGTGGAGAGCTGGATTCATGAGATGAAAGCGCCGATGACAGCAGCGGGCCTGATCTGCCGCAATGCAGATGAAGAGACCCGCCGTAAGCTTATGCGGGAGCTTGCGCAGATTGAGGCTCATGTGGAGAGAGAGATCGGAAGAGCGTCGTGTAGGGAAAGAGTGTAGGTTATAGT
>CANDFU010000063.1 GCA_947384095.1 uncultured Roseburia sp.
CATCGCCGGTGAAGAAGGCATGTGCAGAGGCTGCGGTGCCGCAACGCTCTCCATCAGCTATTACGATATCGGATATACCGCCGGCGAAATGGCATATGACATTCTGGTAAACGGCGCCGACATCACTACCATGGATATCAAGTACGCTCCTGCCGTCACCAAAGAGTACAACGCGGAAATCTGTGAAAAATTAAATATCCCGGTTCCCGAAGACTACGTCGCTATCAGCGCAGAATAACAAGAGGGGGTTCTTATGGCAATTCTTATGGCACTGGACCCGGCTGCCCTGCTCCGCTCAATGCCCGGCGCTTTTGCGCAGGGCCTTGTGTGGGGCATTATGGCTTTGGGCGTTTATATCACCTATCGTCTTCTGGATTTCGCCGATCTGACGGTGGACGGTTCCCTCGCTACCGGAGGGGCCGTCGCCGTCATGCTGATACGCCTGGGCATGAATCCCTGGCTCGCACTTATTTTTGCATTTATCGCCGGTATGGCCGCCGGTTTTATCACCGGTATCCTCCACACCGCGTTCGGGATTCCCGGCATCCTCGCCGGTATCCTGACACAGATCTCTCTCTATTCGATCAATTTAAACATTATGGGCCGCTCAAATCAGGCTGTCAGCGTAGACAAATATAATCTGGTGGTATCGCTCCGCTATCTCTCCGATTCCGCCTCCACGGAAATCCGGATATTTGCGACCACCGTATTATTCTGCGCCGTAATCATCGCTGTTCTGTACTGGTATTTCGGCACGGAACAGGGACATGCCATCCGCGCGACCGGCTGCAATCAGCAGATGGCGCGGGCGCAGGGTATCAATACAAATTTTCACACGGTCTTAGCCCTGATGCTCTCAAACGGACTTGTCGGACTCTCCGGCGCTCTGTATGCACAATACCAGGGCGCAGCCGACGTCAACATGGGCCGCGGCGCCATCGTTATCGGGCTTGCCGCCGTGATTATCGGCGAAGTCGTATTCGGAAAACTGTGTGCCGGAAAACATTTTGCTTTCGCCTACACCCTTCTCTCCGTGATTGCAGGGGCAATTATTTATTATATCGTAATGAACATCGTCCTGTGGTTAAAATTACCCTCCGATGACTTGAAGCTTTTTTCCGCGATCGTGGTGGCAATTTTCCTTGCGCTTCCCTACCTGAAGGCAAAGTACCGGGGAAAGGAGAAACAAAATGGCTGAAATGCTCAAAATCGACAATATCCATAAGACATTTAACCGTGGAACCATCAACGAAAAGCATGCTTTAAACGGCGTCTGCCTATCCCTTGAAGAGGGCGATTTTGTCACCGTCATCGGCGGTAACGGAGCCGGAAAATCAACGACCTTAAATGCCGTCGCGGGCGTCTGGCCGATCGATTCCGGCAGAATCTATATCGGCGGCGACGATGTCTCACGTCTGTCAGAATACAGACGCGCCAGGTACCTCGGCCGCGTCTTCCAGGATCCCATGACGGGAACCGCAGCCACGATGTCGATCGAGGAAAACATGGCCATCGCGGCCAGACGCGGCGAATCGCGCGGCCTCTCCTGGGGCATTACAAAAAAAGAGCGCGTCTCCTATCGTGAAATGCTCAAAACCCTGGATCTGGGCCTGGAAGACCGCCTTTCCAGCAAAGTCGGCCTTCTCTCCGGCGGACAGCGGCAGGCGATTACGCTGCTGATGGCCACGATCATGAAACCCAGGCTTTTACTTTTGGATGAACACACGGCGGCGCTTGATCCCAAAACAGCGGCCAAAGTACTGGCGATCTCCGACAAGATCATTGCGGACCATCACCTGACTGCGATGATGGTCACACATAATATGAAGGACGCCATCGCACACGGCAACCGTCTGATCATGATGCACGAAGGAAAAGTTATTCTTGATATCCGGGGAGAAGAAAAAAAGAAACTGACGGTGGAACACCTGCTGCATCAGTTTGAGAAAGTCAGTGGAGAAGAATTTTCCAGCGACAAAGCATTGCTGTCATAGCTGCATCCGCTGTCTGCGTGTGGCAGACAAAACGATCTGCCACACATTTTACAAAACACCGATCAGTTGCCGTCATTCTGCTTTTTTGTTCCCGATATCCTCAGCCGCCCGCCGACTGCACGGACCGGATGTGATATCGCATATTTTATCTTCTCCCTCATGCTTCGAAATTCACTTCCCACTGTCCGTATTTCCTCTCTAAGCTCCTCATTTTCTTTTCGAAGCCGGCTCATCCCCATTGCTGCAAAGTAAATGACATCCTTTATCAGATACGGATTATCTGCCGTCCACTTTGGCAGCTCCGAAATCGTTTCGGAAAACAGGCCGACGCCCGGCTCTCCCAGATACTCCTCGGCCACCCGCCGGTTCCCTTCTCGATACCTTGCCAGAAATTCCCTGCATTCGTCCTGTGAAAACAGCGAAGTCGGATATTCTCTGGCGCTGGCCTCTCCTATGGCCAGCAGCGTGTCGCGCATCAGTTCCATGTCTTTTTCCTCAAGGGAAGGCAGACCATTTATAATCCGCAAAATCTCATGTGCATTTCCTTTTAATCCCGGATTCTCCGTTTCTTCTGAAATCATGTACTCCCCCGTGATTTCCAGTCCGACTGCGTGAAGAAAATCCGCATAGATCGATCCCGCAAAAAAGGATCCCCTCTGAAAACGGCGCACAATCACATTTTCTTTCCCCAGAACAGCCGCAATGGACTCCAACTTTTCATAATAATCCAACTGAAACGATTTTGGAAGCCTGGAAACGTATTCATCCCATGTCGTAACAATCCTTCTTCTCTTGACATTCTGCTTCCAGAAAGATTCCACATAAAAATCCTGCCTCCGCAGATAGACAATGATTTTTACCTGGAAGCCATGCCGTTCCCCATCCGCTTTCAGCTCCTTCCAGAGCGTTTTTCTCACTTTATGTGTAGAGCGATAAATATGCTCGTCCGAAAGGATAATATTGTCATACGTATCAAACAGCTTTGCAATGATCTCCATCCCGGCCCGGTATCTGTTCTTTCTCTCCGCCCCCGCATGGTTTCCTTCATCACTCACATCAATCAGAAAATAGCCGTTTCTACCAACGGTAATTTCCGGACAGACCTCACGCATGTCGGGAAAATGGTATCCATATTTCCGGAGTATTTCACGATTCTCCCAGCAGAATTTTCGAATTGCTGTCGATCCTGTTTTCGGCGTTCCGATATGCACATATAATGTTTTCAACTGTTTCCCACCCTTCTGCAGAAAATTTCTTTTTTGCAAAAAAATATAACACTAATATTTGTTTATTTTAGCAAACAAAAATTAATGTTACATTAAAGGGATAAACTGCTTCTAACTCTCCTGCAGCCTCTCACACAGCCCGCTGTACCGTCTCTGCTGAGAAACATTCCGGATCATCTGTCCAAATGTCCCGTCGTTTCCCACCAGAGTCACACAACGCCTCGCCCTTGTGACGGCCGTATATAAAAGATTGCGGTTCAGCAGCATCGAAGGACCGCTCAGCAGAGGGATCACAACTGCCGGATACTCACTTCCCTGCGACTTATGAATCGTAATGGCATAGGCGAGTTCCAGCTCATCCAGAAGCTTATATGGATAATCCACCATCCGTCCCTCGTCAAACTCCACCGTCATCGCCTCCGCAAAATCGTTAATCTGGCGAATGATTCCCATGTCTCCGTTAAAAATTCCGGTCCCCTTCTCCACTGTCATCCCAAGCTTTGTGCGAATCTCCCACGGGATCTGATAATTATTCCGAATCTGCATTACCTTGTCGCCCTCACGAAATATTACCTCGCCATGTTCGCGCTCTGCCTTGCGTTCCTCCGGAGGGTTTAAATAGCGCTGTAAAATTCTGTTCAGACGCTCCACGCCCAGAAGTCCTTTGCGCATCGGCGTTAAGACCTGAATGTCATACGGAGTCGCGTCTACAAACCGTGGCAGCTTCTGGTAAATAAGCTGAAGGACCACATTGATAATGACGTCCGCATCATAGCGCTTCAAAAAAAAGAAATCCATGCTCTTATTGTCAAGCGCCACTTCCTCCCCACGATTAATCTTATGTGCATTTACGATAATATCGCTGGTCGATGCCTGCCTGAAAATCTTTGTCAGCATAACCACATTACATACATGCGAGCGGATAATATCCCGCAGCACACTCCCCGGCCCCACACTGGGAAGCTGATTTTCATCGCCCACCAGAATCAGCCTTGTCCCGACTGCGACTGCCTTGAGCAGAGAATGCATCAGTGAAATATCGACCATGGACATTTCATCCACAATAATCACATCCGTCTCCAGCGGGTTATTCTCGTTGCGCTCAAACCCTGCACTGCCCTCCACACCACCGGAGAGCTCCAGCATACGGTGCACGGTTCTCGCCGGAAATCCGGTCGTCTCACTCATCCGCTTCGCTGCGCGCCCCGTGGGCGCCGCCAGAAAAATATCCAGTCCTGTCAGTTCAAAATATTTGATAATCGTGTTGATCGTCGTTGTCTTTCCAGTACCGGGACCTCCCGTGATGACCAGAAGTCCTTTGCGCACCGCCTCTCTTACGGCCGTCCGCTGACGCTCGTCCAGCTCCATACCGGTCTGCTTTTCGATGGTCCGGATTCTCTCTTCGACCGCATCGTCCGGCTCGTCATAATCCACATTCAGCCGCTTTAACATCGCCGCCGTATTGGCCTCCATAAAATAAAAAGATGCCGCATATACCTGCGTCTGCCCCTCTGGTGATTTCTTCAGCATCACTTTCCGCTCAATAGCCAGATCCATATATTGCTTTTCAATCTGTGCGCCGTCCACGCCCAGAAGCTGTCCGCCTCTCCTTGTCAGCTCCTCCTGCGGCAGATACGTATGGCCTTCTCCCGCCGCCTGCTGTAAAACGTAGAGAATCCCGCTGCGCACCCTGAAATCCGAATCCATGCGGATGCCGACCCGCGCAGCGATCTCATCGGCAGTGCGGAACCCTACTCCCTCAATGTCATCTGCAAGCCGGTACGGATTTTCGCGGATAATCCCATACACCTCCTGTCCATATTCCTGGTACACCTTCACCGCCAGATTCATGGTAATGCCATATTGCTGCAGAAAAATCATCGCCTGGCGCAGATCCCGCTTTTCGTTGACCTGATGTGCGATTTCCATCGCTTTCCGCTCACTGATCCCTTTGACCTCCGACAGGCGCTCCGGCTCCTCTTCAATAATCCGGAATGTGTCATCTTTAAAACGCCGCACAATGCGCGCCGCAAGCGCCAGGCCCACACCCTTGATGGCGCCGGATCCCAAATAGCGCTCAATCGCCTCCTCATCTTCCGGCATTTTCTCCTCGAAACGCTCCACTTTAAACTGCCTTCCATAGGCAGGATGCTCCGTATATTCTCCGGATGCCTCGATATTTTCCCCCTCCGCAAGCGCAGAAAAAACGCCCACGCAGGTAACTTCCTCCTCCCCGCTCACCAGATTAAACACCGTATATCCGTTGTCTGCATTTCTGTATATAATATGCTCCACATATCCCGCCAGCTTTTCCAAGGCAAACCTCCCGTCATTCCCACGGGCAGCGAGCCGCACATCCGATCTCCCGCGCCCCGGTGCACGCAAAAAGAAGGGCTGTATTCTTGCAACAACCCTTCCCAGGTACAATTCAAAAATCTTATGATATATTATAGTTCCGCTTCATCTGCTCATATAATTGCTGGGTAAAACTTGTGGCCACCTCATCAACCACCTGATCGGCAACCATCTCAATCACACTGTCCATATGGAAATCCGTCAGCGTAGACAGCGCAGAGTCTCCCTCTTCTTCCTCGGAAAGCATATTTTCCTTTACTTCCTTTAAAACCTCTTCCACAAAATAAGACTCAAAATCTTTGCAGACCTGCATCAGCTCCTCATCCGTAGAATCGGATGAAATATTTCCCAGAGAACTTTTCAGTTCCGACGTATTGGCCGCAGCGTTATTGCGCGCCACATCAGCCATCGACGATATCGCATCAAACGAAACACTCATAGCAGCTCTCCTTTCTATGTATCAATTAACGTTTCAGGTTATTCGCCTGCTCCAGCATTTCATCCGACGTCGTGATCGCCTTGGAATTCAGCTGGTATGCACGCTGAGCGATAATCATATTCACCATCTCGTCCGCGACCTGCACATTGGAACCTTCCAGATAGTTCTGACGCACCTGGCTGCGAACCAGCCCCTGTCCTGTCGCCTCATTCAGCGGCGCGCCGGAGGCATCCGACTCCGCCAGCAGATTTGTTCCGATCTTCTCAAGGCCGCCCGGATTATTAAACTGATAAAGTGCAAACCCCTGGTTTAAATCCACAAAAGCACCGTTCTGTGTGCGATAACCAAACTGCCCGTTACTGGTAATCTCTACCATCCCGGCATTGACACCGGCCGGAAGCGAGATGGGATTCCCGTTTGTTCCGAGCACGGGATAACCTTCCGCTGTCGAAAGCGTAACCTGTCCGTTTGCTCCCATGGCCCAGATAAAATTCCCGGCCCTGGTATAATAGGTCTCGCCGTCCGCGCCCCTGACTGCAAAGAATCCGTCTCCCACAATGGCAAAATCCGTGTTACTCTCGCTGGCAATCATCACGCCCTGCGTGTATACCGATGTATTGGACGCCACTCTCGTACCGAGTCCTACCTGTGCCGATATCGGCTTCTGTTCACCGTTTGCCGTCGTCGTCCTTGTCTGAACGGTCTGATACAGCAGGGACTTAAATTCCGTCTTCTGCTGCTTATACCCCACCGTATTGACATTTGCCAGATTATTCGAAATATTATCCACGTTCTGCTGCTGTGCAATCATACCGGTTGCCGCAGTATACAGCGATCTTACCATACTTTTCCTCATTTCTGCGCGGTACTATGTATTCCCTTTGCCTGCGGACGCCGCGCCTGGCCGCAGACCTGTATTTATACTTTGCCGACCTGATTTACCGCTTTATCCAGCGTCTCATCGATCGCATTGATCACTTTCTGCCCTGCCTGATATGCTCTGGAAATCGTGATCATATTTACCATCTCTGAGACGACGTTCACGTTGGAAGCCTCGATAACCCCCTGCTCCACCTTGGCATCAGAGGCAATGCGGACACCGCCCTCCACCATGTCGTAAAGGTTCTCGCCAAATTTCGCCAGATAATTGTAATCTTCGAAATCAACAGTGCCGATCGTCCCGACCAGCTGACCATCCTGATAAATGCCGCCGGTCTCATCGACAACAATTTTTAAATTTCCATTCACACGGATACGACTGTTGGGATCACCGTTCATAGCCCCGTTCCGGTCCAGCACGTAATCCCCGTCCTTGGTCACCAGATAACCCTCCGTATTGATAATAAAAGCGCCGTCCCTCGTATATTTGACGGACGTATTTCCTGCTTTGTCCGTATAAGAAATCGCAAAGAAACCGTTCCCTGCCAGCCCGAAATCTGTCTGATTATCCGTCACCTTAAAACTGCCCTGATCGTAATCCGTATAGGTCTCGCCGATATGGACTCCCATGCTCATCTCTCCAAGTCCCTGCGGCATCCGCCGCACGGACGAATCCCTGATCCGGATTGCAAGCTCATCTGCAAACGTCTTGGACGTCGCTCCCTCTTTCTTATATCCATTTGTATCGGCATTGGCAAGATTGTTGGAAAGAATATCCAGTCTCCTTTGTTCATTTACCATGCCTGTATACGCCGTATACAATCCTTTTACCATACTTCTGCTCCTTTTCCAGTCCGGAAGTCCGCCAAAGACGGAGTTTTATCGAAATGTTGCTCTGATATTGATATATATCGGCACAAACAGTCAAAAGCTTAATCGTCATCCCGCTTACCGGACAGAAATTCCACAAACTTCCCTGTTCCGATTGCCACACATGTCATGGGTTCATCCGCCGTCATGGTATTGATGCCCGTCCGGTCCTCAATCAGTTCCTCAAGCCCGCGCAGCAGCGCGCCTCCCCCTGTCAGTACAATCCCGCGGTCCGCCACATCGGCCGCC
>CANDFU010000064.1 GCA_947384095.1 uncultured Roseburia sp.
CAACACAATAACCTACACTCTTTCCCTACACGACGCTCTTCCGATCTTGCTCACATTAAATGATTACGGGCAGATCGTGCGCCTTTATGACAGGGAAGCAGACCGGGAGGTCATTCCGGAAGGGCAGAGGGCAAACGTCCTGCAGCTGTTTGAAGATAAGCCGCTCGGCAACGACGCGTGGGACATTGATATCTTCTATCAGGAAAAGATGCGGGAGATCACGGAACTGACGGCGTTTGAGATTACAGAGTGCGGCCCCCTCAGGCTGGTAATCCATATGGAGTGGAAATATATGCATTCCCATCTCGCGCAGGATATGATCGTATACGCTGCAGACCGGAGGATTGATTTTGTCACCAGGGTAGATTACCATGAGACGCATCAGTTGTTAAAAGCCGCTTTCCCGGTGGATATCCGCACCACATACGGGACGTTCGACGTACAGTATGGCAATGTACGGCGGCCGAATCACTGGAACACGAGCTGGGATCAGGCAAAATTCGAGACGGTGGCGCATCGTTTTGCAGATCTGTCAGAATATGGCTATGGCGTCGGCCTTCTCAACGACTGTAAGTACGGGCACGATGTGAAGGATAATATGCTGCGCATTACGCTGCTGAAGGCGGCGACGCATCCGGATCACAGCCAGGATCAGGGAGAGCACATGTTTACCTATGCACTGTATCCGCACAGGGGCGGCTTTGTGGAAGGCGGGGTGGTACAGGAGGCGGCTGCCCTGAATGTGCCGCTTTCCGTAAAAGCAGGAAAGGTGTCGCTGCCGTTTGAGAGTTTCCTTTCCTTTGACAAGGAATGTGTGGAACTGGATGCAGTCAAGAAGACAGAGGACGGCAGATATATTGCCGTACGTTTTCATGACTTTACGGGCGGGACAAACCGGATCGCAGTCAGGACCGGGTTTAGCTGGAAAAAATACTGCGTCAGCGATCTGAGAGAGCGTCCGCTCAGTGACTGGGAGCAGGCGGGGGAGATTGTACTTACGGTGAAGCCGTATGAGATCGTGACATTGCTTTTTGAAGTCTGATAATAGCTTAATCCGCTGCATAATTCAAAAGCACAGCCGCATAGGAAATCAGGGTATGCGGCTGGCGCAGCGAAAACGGGCAGAATGCTGATTAAGAGAAAGCGCGGCAGGGAAAGGATAAAGGGCATGAAGGGGGATTCCAGACAGCTATTCCGGAAGCTGCAGCTTGTCTACACGCTGGTTCTTGTCTGCGCGGTGGGGCTGCTTGCCGCATATTCACTATCGGCGTCGAAGATACAGACGCAGGAGACAAATCTGGAATATATGAAGATGGCGGGGACAGGCGCGCGGGATTACATTCTGGAGTGCCTTGAAAATACCGATTATATTCACAATATCTTATACAATTCATACAGTGATCTGGAAGAACTACAGCACTACATTTCCGATGAAGTCGACGAGTACATGAGGTTCAGGCTTAACCGGTACGGCAACAGTGCCTCTGTGTCATATTCCGGGGTCGAGGATCTTTTTTCTTCCATATTTGCAAGTAACAGCCGGATTTGTAGTATCCGGCTTTACAGTTTCACACAGGAAATACTCACTTCCTATGAGGCGGACGGGACAAGCCGCCGGGACAGGCAGACAAGGCAGCAGGCGGAACTGGCTGCCAGGACATCTGTCCATATGGACGGAAACGGTGAAGTGCTCTGTTTTCGGAAAAAATTACTGAATCCAGTCTCTCTGGAGGAACTCGGGTGGGTGGAGCTGGGGTTTTCCGGACAGCCGCTGCTGGAGATTGAAGCGTTTTATGACATGACCCAGATTGTCGTGTACAATGAGGAGAACGAGGCTGTGTTCCTGTCGGATCCGGAGATGATGTGGGATCCGGACAGCAGCGCCAGCGATATCGAAAAAGAGGCCGGCGTCTATGCGGCAGAGGAGGCGGCGGGAAATTACCGTGTCCTCACAATATTGAAAAAGAAAGAGGCGGGCCGCTTATCAGTTTTCAGCTTTTTAACAATTCTGACGGTCAGCATTCTGCTGATTGCGGCGGGGGAGGCGGGGATTTACGCCTATGTCTCCGGGATCAGACGAAGGCTGGATGAGATTGTCGACGGAATGGAACGGGTGAAAAAAGGGGATCTGGACATGAGGATCGCACACCGGGAAAAGTGGGACGAACTGGACATTATCGCAGACAGCTTTAATCTGATGTGCCAGGATCTGGACCGTTACATACAAAAAAGTTATCTTGCGGAAATTGAGCAGAAAAATGCGGAGATGGCGGCGCTTCAGAGCCAGATCAATCCTCATTTTCTCTATAATACCCTTGAGGCCATAAGGATGAAGGCCATCTGCAACGGGGACAGGGAGGTCGGGCGCATGCTCTACAGCATGGCGGCCATGTTTCAGAGCCAGTTAAAAGAAGCGGACGTCATTGCGCTTGCGCAGGAACTGCATTATGCGAAAAAATATATGGAATTGTTCGAGTACCGATACCATGATAAATTTTCGTGGGAGGTGGACTGCGGGGAGGCGTTTTTGCAGGTTCCCATCATTAAGTTTGTGATACAGCCGGTATTGGAGAATTATTTTGCCCATGGTATCCGGCTGGAGGCGGACGATAACCGGATCCGGATCCTGGTATGTTCCGACGGGGAAGATTATATCCGGATTGAGATTGCGGATAACGGGAGGGGGATGACAGAGGCTGAGATGGCGGAAAAAAATGCCGCGCTTTTTGCGGGCGAGCTGGACGTGCACAAGTCCATGGGGCTTTCGAATGTGAACCGCCGGCTGAGGGCCGTATATGGGCAGACGTGCGGCCTTCGTCTTGACAAAAATACGGCGGGCGGCCTGACGGTGACGCTGAAGATTTTGCGGGAAGAGGGTACGCAGACTGTTTTCCGGGAGGGACTGTGATGAGAAAAGTAATGCTGGTGGAGGATGAGGAATTTATCCTGCTGGGACTGGAGAATATTATTGACTGGGAAGCGCTCGGGCTTACAATCGTGCATAAGGCGCACAATGGCGTGGAAGCGCTGGAAATGCTGAAAAAGGAACGGGCGGATATAATCGTTACAGACGTGAGTATGCCGCTGATGGGAGGCCTGGAGCTGATAGAACAGGTACGCTGTTCGGACCGTGCAATACGCTTTGTGATTCTGTCGGGCTACAGTGAATTTGAATACGCGCGCGCCGCCGTAAGGCTGGATGTGGAGGATTATATCTTAAAACCGATCAATGAGGAAGAACTGGTCAAGGCGCTGACAAACTGTATACAGAAACTGAACCGGATGGAGGAAGAACAGGATTCCCTGATCGACCGGAAGGTAGAGTTTCTGTCGTTTCTGGGAGGAGAACATGGCGATCCGGAGCGGGAGCGGTATCTTGAAAAACTTGGCCTTACAGATGCCGGGAGTGTGTTCAGGGCGGCGGTGATGAAGATTGACCTTTCAAGACTCGCCGGATATAAGATAACCGATGTCACTCATTTTATTCTTGCGAGAAAAGTGCGGGGAATGCTTAAGGTCTGGCACCTGCAGGGCAGCAGCCTTCTGTTGCTGCTGTGTCTTCCGGGAGAAGAGGCAAAGCCGGCTTTGCAAAAGGAAAGCGGATCTTCTCCGGAGGGGCGGGCAGACACAGGGGAAATGCCCACGTCCGGAGAATGGTTTTCGGATCTGCAGAACGATCTGGAGATTGAACTGGGGGTATACAGTTTTCTCACGGTCTCCGGTTTCTTTTCGGATTTAAGGAGGCTTCCGGAGGTTTATGGCTCCGTTGAAAAGATGCAGCGCTATCTGCTGATCGAGGGATACGGCAGCTGTATGGATGAGAGAAAACTTTTAAACCGCGCCGGTACGGATGTCGTTATTGATAAGGAGAAATTTGCCGGGCTTATCATGAAAAAAGATCTCGCTGCGGCGGGAGCGTATGTGGAAGATTTATTTATCAATAATATGAAGGAAGAAGTTTCCGTCGACGTTTTTTATCAGATTGCGGCGCGGATTGCGCTCATCCTGCGGGAAATCTGCCTGGAGTATAAGCTGCAGGGAGAGGGGAGGCAGCTTTATGATGTGATTGATGAGATCTGGCAGGCGGAGGATATTGTCTCCATCAAGACCATGCTGCTGTCGGAGATCGCAGAAATCATTTCCCGGATTAATATGGAAAATATGCAATATACCCCGGTCGTCCGCCAGATTATGGCGGAAGTGAAAAACAATTATCAGAATGATATGAATCTCAAGACGCTGGCCTATAAATATCACATGAATACCTCCTATCTTGGGCAGATTTTCCAGAAAGAGGTCGGCTGCCCGTTTTCGCAGTACTTAAACAGCGTCAGAAATGATATTGCAAAGAAGCTGATTCTGACAACAAACCTGCGCATCAACGATATCGCCAGGGAGGTCGGATATTCTGACACAAGTTATTTTTACCGGAAGTTTAAACAGAGCTACGGGGTGTCTCCCGCGGCTTTGCGTGAGATGAAAAATTATTGAGACTGACGGCCGCGCGCGGACAATCTGACGGACAAAATATAAAATTTTTCCAAAAACCATAAAATGTACATAAAATCTATAAATTGTAAACTAGGATAAATCCGGCGATATTGTTAAAATAGAGATATCCATTAAGGGGTTGCTGGTTAAATTGCACAAATCAGATATGCGTAAGGATGGACGGGAGACAATGAATCACAGCGGAAACAGACTGTGGCGCACCGTGCCCCTTTTGCTGCTTTTTTTCGCAATGTTTGTTCTGGCGGATAGGGATACCGGCGGAAGGGATGAGAGGGCAGGGGAAGAACCGGTGCATCTGGTCTGGTATCAGATCGGTACGGTGCAGCCGGACGGAAAAGTGGTAGAGAAGCAGGTCAACGATTATGTGTCGGAAAAAATCGGTGTGACGGTTGAGATCATTCCGGTAAACTGGAATGATTACAATGCAAAGATGCGGAGCGTCATAACTACGGGAGCGCGATGGGATCTGGCATTTTCCAGTTCATGGGCGAACGATTATCTGGAGATTGCGCAGAAAGGCGTGCTGCTCCCGCTCGATGATCTTCTGGAAGAATATGCGCCCGCACTGCTTGCAGAGACGGACGGACGCTTCTGGCAGGCTGCCGCGATCAACGGAACAATCTATGGCGTTCCCAGTGAAAAGGAGCTCGGCAATATGCCGATGTGGGTTTTCACGAAGGAGTATGTCGAGCGGTATGACATTCCGTACGAGACGCTGCACACACTGGAAGACCTTGAACCATGGCTTGCACTGATTGCCGAAAAGGAACCGGATGTGGTTCCGCTATATCTCACGAGTGAATTTACTGCGCCTACTTATATGGATAAAATCATGGATCCTGTCGGGATCGAATACGGAGACGAGACCCTGACTGTCAGAAATGTGTTTGAAACACAGCGCATGCAGGATACGCTGAAGACGTTGCGGCGGTATTATATGGCCGGGTATATCAACAGCGATGCCGCGGTGGCGCGGGATGACAGGAAAGTGAAGCGATTTGTCACAAAGGGGGACGGACAGCCGTATGCGGAATCGGTCTGGGGCAGAACGCTGGGGTATGAAGTGGTCGCGTCGGCGATCATGGAGACGCAGATCACGAACGCATCGGCGCGGGGCGCGCTGACTGTGATCTCAAAGGACTGCCCGTATCCCGAAAAGGCTGTCGAATTTCTGAATCTGGTCAATACGGACCTATATCTGCGCAATCTGCTGAATTACGGGATAGAAAATGTACATTATACGAAGATACCTGTTTCAGCGGAGGAGCTGGAGAGAGCATCCTCAAAACGCTTTATTTACGACTGCAAGGTTCATGTGGCGGAGGACAGCGGCTATGCAGTGCCTTATTACGTACAGGGAGGCCTGTACCGCACCTGGGTGCCGGACACGGATCCGGTTGATAAATGGGATGCATTTGCGGAATATAACAGAGAATCAGTGGAGGCCCCTACTTTCGGCTTTGATTTTAATGCAGGGCCGGTATCTGGTCCGCTTTTTGATTTTCGGATTATTCTGGATGAGTATGGACCGGCACTCTACACGGGGACGGTAGATCCGGACGTATATGTTCCGATGCTGAACGCAAAGCTTTATGAGTATGGGATGCAGGACGTGATTGACGAGATGCAGAGACAGATCGACGCATGGGATCGTCTCCGGAAAGGACAGGAGGTTCCGGAATAACCGCGGGCACGGAGCCGTTCTGGGACGGAGCTTAAAGGTTTTTCGGAAAGAGGGCGCTGGGACGGGCGCCTGGAAAAGAAAAGGAGGGAGAAAATGGAGAATCAAAATCTGCCAAAAAAAAGGAAAAGAGACAGGTGGGCGAAGCGTGACACGGAGCTGACGATACTGACGCTTCCTACGGTGATATGGTATATCTGCTTTTGCTACTTCCCGATGTTCGGTATTCTGATGGCGTTTAAGAATTACAAACTGATTGACGGGACGAAGAGTTTCTTTTATAATCTATTAAAGAGTGAGTGGACAGGATTTAAGAACTTTGAGTTCCTGTTTACGTCCGGTTCCGGCGCGCTGGTTGTGAAGCTGACGCTTCTTTATAACATTGTGTTTATTATCCTGGGAATTGTGATTCCGGTTGCGCTGTCCCTTATGATGAGCCAGCTTTACAGCAAGCGTTTTGGAAAAACCTGTCAGACGCTGATGTTTCTGCCCTACTTTATGTCGTGGGTTGTTGTTACTTACTTCGTGTTTGCATTTTTAAGTCCGGATAAAGGTCTTATCAATACCATTCTTGTGAACATGGGAAAAGATCCGGTGAGCTGGTATCAGGAGACAAAATACTGGCCGGCGATCCTGATTTTCTTAAGCCAGTGGAAAGGGATGGGTTACGGCATGGTCGTCTACCTTGCAACGATCACCGGTATCGACAATACGCTTTATGAGGCGGCGATGATCGACGGGGCGACGAAGTTCCAGCAGGCGACAAAGATCACGCTTCCGTTGATGAAGTCCGTGATTATCATGATGTTCATCCTCGCGATGGGCGGTCTGGTGAGAAGTGATTTCGGTCTTTTCTATCAGGTGACGAAGGGTTCTGATTCGCTGTATACTGTGACAGAGACGATCGACGTGTTTATTTATAAGATGATTAAGACACAGCCGAACCCGAATATGGGTTCCGCGGCAGCATTTTTACAGTCGGTTGTGGGCTGCGGACTGATTCTGTTAAGTAACTGGATTGTGAAGAAAGTCGACAACGAGAGCGCGATTATTTAAGGGGAGGTGGAAAAAATGGCTGACAAATTAAAAAAGCGGAAAGCGCAGGAAGAGCCGGAAGTAGAATCCAAGATTAACCGGGTCAAACCGGGAACGAACATTCTGTTCAGTTCGATTTTTGCCATTCTGGCCCTGACCTGTGTGATACCGGCGGTATTTATCGTTATTATCTCGTTTTCAAGCATGGAGAGTATCAATGAGATCGGCTACTCTTTCCTGCCGAAATCATGGTCGCTGGATGCATACACTTACCTCTGGAATAACCGGCTTATGATCGGAAGGGCGTTTCTGGTATCGATCGTCGTGACGGTCGGCGGCGTGCTGATCGGTCTGTTTTTAACCGCGTCGATGGGATATGCGCTTTCAAGGAGCAACTATAAGCTTAAAGGGATTTATTCCATTATCGTGTTTATCCCGATGGTATTTGGCGGCGGGCTTGTCTCTACTTACAATGTGTATACATCGGTGTTAAGTATTAAGGATAGCATCTGGGTTCTGATATTGCCGCTGGTAGTGTCGTCGTTTAACGTCATTATCTGCCGTACGTTCTTTAAGACGACGATTCCGCAGTCGATCCTGGAATCCGCCGAGATTGACGGGGCGTCGCAGCTGCGGACCTATTTTACGATTGTGCTTCCGATTTCGAAGCCTCTGCATGCGACGATC
>CANDFU010000065.1 GCA_947384095.1 uncultured Roseburia sp.
CAGGCGCGGGAACACATTATCCGCAAGACGTTTGAAGCGGTAAAGGGTGCGCCGCACGCAGTGATCCATCTCTACAATTCTACTTCCGTCGCGCAGCGGGAACAGGTTTTTAAGAAGAGCCGTGAAGAAGTAAAGCAGCTTGCCGTGGACGGGGCTTTGCTTTTAAAGCAGCTTGCCGGAGAGACGGACGGCAATTTTACATTTGAGTACAGTCCGGAGAGCTTTCCGGGAACCGAGGTGGATTATGCCGTTGAGGTGTGCAATGCCGTCCTGGATGTGTGGCAGCCGGACGGAGAGCACAAGGCGATTATCAATATACCTACGACGGTACAGATCGCGATGCCGCATGTTTTTGCCTGTCAGATTGAGTATATTCACAAACATTTAAAATACAGAGAGAACGTGACTTTAAGCGTGCATCCGCACAATGACAGGGGGTGCGGTATCAGCGATGCGGAGTTTGGCATACTTGCCGGGGCAGACCGCGTTGAGGGGACGTTGTTCGGAAACGGGGAGCGGACCGGAAATGTCGATATTGTGACGCTTGCGATGAATATGGTCTGTCACGGGGTGGATCCGCAGCTTGATTTCAGCCATATCACCCCCATTCGTGAAAAATATGAGCGGTTTACAGGGATGCGGGTGTATGAGCGCACGCCCTATGCCGGAGATCTTGTTTTTACTGCGTTTTCCGGTTCACATCAGGATGCGATCTCCAAGGGGATGGCCTGGAGAGAGCAGGGAAAGAGCGGGGAGCGCTGGGATGTGCCGTATCTGCCGATCGACCCTGAGGACGTGGGCAGGGAGTATGAGTCTGACGTCATCCGTATCAACAGCCAGTCGGGAAAGGGCGGCGTGGCGTTTATCTTAAAACAGAATTTCGGAATTGCATTGCCGGATCTGATGAAAGAGGAAGTGGGCTATCTGGTCAAAGGAGTGTCCGACCATCGCCATCAGGAGTTGTCGCCGCAGGCGATATACCGCATCTTTGAGGAGAATTATGTCAATCTGAAAATGATTTTTGACGTGCCGGAATGTCATTTTGAACAGAAAAACGGGATTACTGCCGCTGTTACGATCGAGCACAACGGGGAAAAGCGCAGGATTGAAGCTGCCGGCAACGGGCGTCTTGACGCGGTCAGCAACGCGATCAAGATGTACTTTGGCATCAGTTATGAGCTGTCGTCTTACGAGGAACATGCGATTTCGAAAGGCTCTTCGTCCAAAGCGGCGGCATTTGTAAAGATCACGTGTCAGGGGAAAGATTTCTGGGGTGTCGGTATCGACGCTGACATTATCGCCAGTTCGGTTTCCGCACTGGTGTCGGCGGCGAATAAATTTGCCCGGAGCGAAGATATCAAAGAGGGAAGAGAAGAACGGATTGTGGAGATTTTAAGCTTTATTCAGGATCATTATGCGGACGTGACGCTGGATCTTCTGGCAGACAGGTTTCACCTTTCCGGGCCGTATCTTTCAAAATATATTAAGGAAAAGTCCGGTGTGACGTTCCAGGACGCAGTAAAAAACGCGCGGATGAAAAAGGCGCGCAAGATGCTCAAGGAGACGAATCAGACTGTCGAGTCGATTGCCGCATATGTGGGATATGAAAGTGTGGAGCACTTTAACCGTCTTTTTAAAGAGGCTTATCATATGACGCCGATTCAGTTTCGCAGAGAGAAGCAGTAAAAAAAGCTGCCCTCGTTCCCATCCGGTATGCCATACCGGATGGGAACGAGGGCATTTTTTAAAACATAATGTTTGATTTGTGCCGCAGGAGCCTTGCGCCGTTTACAATCAGAAGGACGCCGGCCGAGATGCCGACAGTGAGGATACAGATGCCGATGGCCAGGTTGGAGGCCCCGATGCGGCCCATAGCCTTATAGATTTTTTCATTCATTTAAGAATCTCCTTTCTGTTATGGAAAAGACAGCATGTCATTTCCAGAAAAGTTATCGTGCCGCAATATCGATGATTTCCGCAACATACATGGTATGCATATCGTTGTCTTTATACCATTTTTCTTTGATGTCCGGCGCCAGGAAAGAATCTTCCGTGATTCTGGTGGCGGACATTTTCTGACAGAGCAGAACCAGATTTCCCTCGTCGATATAGGGGATGCCATGGCGGAAACCAAGAGAAAGTCCTGCCGCTTTGATCTTATCCCCCTCGCGCCCGGAATGGGAGCCGCAGTAATTGAGTGCTTCGCGGTGGGATTCATCCAGGAAGGTGAGGGAAAAGAAATCGTTCTGGTCGATAAATTCTTTCGTATATCGGGAATCCCGGACAAACAAAAAAACAACATTTTTGCCCCACAGGACGCCGACGCCGCCCCAGCTGATCGTCATGCAGTTGGCGGCATTTTTTGAACCCGAAGTGATGAGCGCCCATTCTTTTCCGATTTTGGTGAACGGATTAAATTCAAGAAGATCGATGGAGATCGGTTGAAACGTATGCATAGAAAAACCTCCCGGCAAATACTATTTTACCCTATTATAATGTGTTTGCGATAAAATAACAATACTTTAAAAACGTTGAAACTTTTTTTCCTGTCCTGCCGTCTAATAGGTGCAGCTGTAAAGGAAGGAGCGGAAGAATGTGAGAAAAAACAAAGAATGCATCGTAAACGGGATGCTGTTGAAAAATTATGAGAAATACTATCGGATCGCATTTAGCTATGTGCACAATGAGGCGGACGCGCTCGACGTTGTGCAGGAGGGGGCGTATAAGGCGATTCTGCACGCAGAAAAATTAAAAAGACAGGAGTACGCGGATACCTGGATCTGCCGGATTATGATGAACGAGGCGCTGGAACTTCTGCGCAGGAACAAAAAAAACGAGTCGGATTATCTGGATGAGAGCAGCGGGCGTGAGGAAAACTATGAGGATCTCGACCTTAAAAATGCAATTGAACGGCTGTCCGAACGGGACAGGACGATTGTGGTTCTGCGCTATTTTGAAGATATGAGCCTGGAGCAGGTGGCGCAGACGGTGGGTGAAAACCTAAGCACCGTAAAAAGCCGGCTTTACCGTGCGCTTGCGAAACTTCGCCTCACGCTGGGGGAGGCATGAAAGAAATTGCAGAGAGAAAGGGAGGGACTGTATGAACCGCAATGAGGAATGGGAAAAGTTGAAACAGGAATATCACGATATCAGGATACCGGAGCATGGAATGGAAATGATGCAGGGTGCGATAAGGAGGGCAAAGATGGAAAAGAAAAAAGAGGTAAAGAAGAAGCTTGTGCGTAATTTTGGGATCGGGGCAGCGGCGGTCCTTGTGCTGGCGATACTGCCGAACACAAATCAGGAGATCGCCTATGCGATGGGAAATCTTCCGGTGATCGGCGGCCTGTTTAAAGTGATTACCGTAAGGGAGTACAACTATGACGATGGCCACAACACTGCGAATGTGGAAGTACCCCGGGTTACGGCAGAGGATACGGAAGGGACTGCGGGCAGCGAAGCAGTCGCACAGGTCAATAAGAGCGTCGAGGAATATACGCAGGAGCTGATGGAACGATTTAAAGCGGATATGGCGGAGGAAGGATATAAAGAGCTGGATGTCTCTTATGAGACGGTTACGGATACCGCGGACTGGTTTACGCTCAAAATCACCGGACTGGAGATACAGGCGAGCGGATATGAATTTTACCGGTACTATAATATCGATAAGAAAAAGGGAATAGTCGCGCAGCTAAAGGATTTATTCCCGGAGGGTGTTGATTATGTGACGCCGATCAGCGAGGAGATCAAAAAGCAGATGAGGGAACAGATGGAACGCGGGGAGGCGACGTATTTTCTGGATGAGGAAGAATGGGGGACAACGTTTGAGTCGATCAGAGAAGACCAGAATTTTTATCTCGACGAAGATGGAAATCTGTTTATCGCTTTTGATGAGTATGAAGTAGGGCCGGGCGTGATCGGAAGTCCTGTATTTTCTATTCCGGCGGAAGTGATTTTCGCTTCTTATCGTTGACGCAGCAGGGCTTATATGGTATTATGACAGGGATTTTCTGACTTTTGAAGCGAAGCTGCGAGGAGAAAGCGGAGGACAGGCATATGGATTACACAGGGAAACTCTTACGGGGCGTGGAAGGTACTCCAATCATTGAAGCCCGCGAGCAGTACAGCGGTATGCGGAGCGTTCAGAATCTGGAGGCCATCATTAACGAGGGCCTTCGTGTCGCTCTGTTGGAGGAGACCCCGGATCAATCGCTCGGGGTACTGCTGGAGCATCTGGGAAAAGCCCTGAACGGGGAGCGGACTTATATATTCGAACAGAACGAGTCCGGCGGCGACGACAACACCTATGAGTGGGTGGCTGGCGGGGTGGAGCCGGAACAGAAGAATCTTCAAAATGTTCCCCCGGAAGTGTGCGCCAGCTGGTATCGCAATTTCAGCGTCGGCGGACATATCGTCATTGAACGCCTGGAGGATATTCGGGAGTCAGAGCCGCTTCAGTATGAGAACCTGAAGCGGCAGGGCATCCATTCCCTTGTGGTGGTCCCCTTGTATGACGGGAAACGGATCATCGGTTTTTATGGCGTAGATAATCCCCCTGTGAAATCGCTGGAATATGCGTCGAATATGCTTCAGATAGCGGCGCATTTTATCGTGTCCTCCCTGAAGCAGCGCAATCTGTTCCGGGAGCTTCAAAAGAGAAGCTACTTGGAGGGGAGACAGAGTCTGGAAGGCATTCTGGAGGGAGCCAGAACCGGAATCTGGAGCATTGAGCTCGAGGAGGGCTGCCAGCCCAGGCTGTACGCAGACCGGACCATGCGGATTCTCCTGGGCGTACCGGATGTCATCAGGCCGGAGGAGTGTTACCGGCACTGGTTTGAGCGCATTGAGCCGGACTATGTGGCGATGGTGCAGGAAGCGGTACAGGAGATGCTGAGAATCGGGCGGTCCGAGGTCATCTACCCTTGGAATCATCCGGAACTGGGCAAGATATATATCCGCTGCGGCGGCGTGCCGGACAGGACTTTCAAAAAGCCGGGGGGCCGCCTGAACGGATATCATCAGGATATCACGGAGACCATGGTGACGAGGAAAAAACAGGAGCAGTCCATTATGGAGCTTCTGGAGCGGGTGAGGCAGGCAAATTCGGCAAAAAGCGAATTTCTCTCCCATATGTCTCACGATCTCCGCACGCCCATCAACGGGATTCTGGGGATGCTGGCTATTATGGAAAAAAGTCAGGACGACCCGGAGCGGCAGAGAGACTGCCGGAATAAGATCCGTGTGTCGGCAGAGCATCTGTTGTCTCTGGTAAACGATGTTCTTAAGGTACGCAGTGCGGAAAGCGGGCGGTCGGCGTCGACGGAGCCCTTTGACCTTTGCGCCGTGCTGGAAGAATGTATCACGATTTTGTCCCCTCTGGCGGAGAAACGGGCCATCCTGCTGGAACTGGAGACATCCGCTCTCCGGCACAGGAGGGTAATTGGAAATCCGCTTTATATAAAGCAGATTCTGATGAGCGTCATCGATAACGCCCTCAAATATAACCGGTCCGATGGCTCCGTGTTTGTCCGGGCGGAGGAGACTGCCTTCTGCGAGGGGATCGCAAGCTGCCGTTTTGTGATTGAAGATACCGGAATTGGCATCGGGGAAGACTTTAAGGAACACATTTTTGAGCCGTTTACCCAGGAACATCAGGACGCGAGGACCGATTATAACGGCGCCGGGCTCGGCATGTCCATCGTAAAAAAACTGGTGGATCAGATGCGGGGAACGGTCACGGTGGAGAGCCGGCTGGGCAGGGGGAGCGTGGTTCAGATCATCCTGCCCATCCAGGTGGATGAAGCGCAGGGCGGCCAGCCTGCGGAGGAAGAGCAGGATATACAGGGCGACGTCACCGGGATGCGGGTCCTTCTGGTGGAGGATAATAAGATCAACTGTGAAATTGTAGAATACATCCTCAGGGATGCGGGCGCGGAGGTTGTAACCGCAAATGATGGGAAAGCCTCTGTGGACGCGTTTGAAGCATCCGCTCCGGGGACATTTGACTGTATTCTGATGGATTTGATGATGCCGGTTATGAGCGGGTATGAGGCGGCCCGGGTGATTCGCGGTCTGGATCGGGCCGATGCGAAGTCGGTGCCCATCATTGCCCTGTCGGCCAACGCATTTGAAGAGGACGTGGCCCTGGCAAAAGATGCAGGGATGGATGCTCATTTGGCGAAGCCGGTGGACATCCACAGAATGTTCCAGGTTATAAGCCGGTTGAGAGCGTGAAAGAGCCGGGAACGTATGAGGCAGGACAATGTAAATAGATGAAAACTGTGGAGATGGATAAAGTATGAAAAACAAGATTTTGCCGCGTTCTTTGAGGATCAGTATCGCGGTGATTATTTGTCTCACTATTTTCGTGTTTTCTTTTCTTGGGCTCTCCATTCACAATATGAGCGAAAACGCGATTGAGGAGATCGGCACCGCCTATATGGCCGGAATGAACGAGCAGGTGTCGTTGCACTTTAAGACAATCATTGAACTCCGCCTGACCATGGCAGAATCTATCGCGCGCATTGCGGCGGGGGATGGAGATTCCGATTATGGAACGAGGGAAGAGATCGAATACGGCGCAAGGGCAAGACATTTTCTGTGCGCTGCCCTGTATTCGCCCGACGGCGGAATTGAAATGATTTTCGGCGATCCTGTGGAGCTCAATCACCCGGAACCCTTTTTGGAGAGCCTGCGGAACGGGGAGCGCAAAGCTGCTTCCGCCACCGGAAGCAGCGGAGACGGCGTGATTTTGTTTGGCGTCCCCTGCGAATATCCCATGTCCGACGGAAGCGGCAGTCTTGCGATTGTGGTGGGACTCTCCACCAGGTATATGGGCGAGGTTTTGTTTCTGGATTCGGACAAGTCGCTGAGCTATTCCTTTGTGACCCGCAAAGACGGCAGCTACGTTGTCGGAAACGAGGGGGATTCCCATGAAAACTATTTTGACAGGCTTTCGAGTATCTTTGACAGCCAGGATGCAGAGGCGGATGTCTACATTGAACAGCTGAAGTCTGCCATGAACGCCGGCGAGGATTATTCCGCTATTATGGTAAGCGGCGGGTCGCGCCGCCATATATACTGCACCAATCTTCCTTACTGCGAGTGGTATCTGGTGACGGTCCTCCCCTTTGAGGGGCTGGATAATACCATCTCGGGCATGGGAAGCCGCTGGCTCACCATTGTCTACGCCTCTTCCTTCGCAGTGATTGCCATGCTCCTCTACATATTCTTCCGGTACTTAAAGCTGTTCAGGGATCAGGTATCGGAGTTGAAGCACATGAATACGGAGATGGACGCGGCGCGGAAAGAGGCGGAACAGGCCAACGCGGCGAAGCAGGAATTTCTCTCCAGTATGAGCCATGATATCCGCACTCCCATGAACGCCATCATCGGTATGACCTCTTTGGCGCTGGGCAATACGGACAACCCGGAGCAGGTTCGGGATTATCTGAATAAAATTGCGCTGTCGAGCAAGCACTTGCTGGGGCTTATCAACGACGTGCTGGATATATCCAAGATTGAGAGCGGCAAAATGACGCTGAATGTGGAGCCGGTGTCACTGAGAGAGGCGATGGACGGCATTGTCAATATCATGCAGCCTCAGGTTACGGCGAAAAACCAGCAGTTTAACGTAGCTGCCCGGGAAATTCTTTCGGAAAATGTGTGCTGCGACGGCGTGCGGCTGAATCAGGTGCTGATCAATCTGCTGGGGAACGCCGTCAAATTTACCCCGGATAAGGGAAAAGTACAGATGACTGTGTATCAGGAGGAACTGCCGGAGGACGCTTCCCGGATCCGCACCCACTTCCTGGTGAGCGATACGGGTATCGGCATGTCGAAGGAGTATCAGAAAGTCATATTCGAGTCCTTCAGCCGGGAGGACAACACCCGGGTCCGGAAGACAGAGGG
>CANDFU010000066.1 GCA_947384095.1 uncultured Roseburia sp.
TATCGGTCTTGAGATGGCGGAAAACCTCAAAGAGAAAGGAATTGCCGTTACGGTCATTGATTTTGCGCACCAGATACTGCCCAACATCCTGGACCCGGAGATGGCCGCTTATGGGAAGAAGCATCTGCAGAGAGAGGGGATCCGGATCATCACGGGGACGAAGGCGGAGGAAATCACAGGGGACGGAAAGGCCGAGGCGGTAAGGACGACGGCCGGGACTCTCCGCTGCGGCCTCCTCATTATGGCTGCAGGAATCCGCCCGAACACAGCGTTTCTGGAGGGAAGCGGGATAGAGATGAACCGTGGAACGATCGTGGTCGATAAGAAGATGCAGACCAGTCTGCCGGACGTCTATGCGGCAGGGGACTGCGTGCAGGTCGTAAACCGCATTACGGGCGCTCCGCAGTGGTCGCCGATGGGGTCTTCCGCGAATATGGAAGGACGGACGCTGGCGCAGATTTTAGCCGGAGCGCAGAAAGAGTATCCCGGCGTGCTCGGCACGGGCGTGGTTAAGCTTCCAGGGCTTAACTGCGGGCGGACCGGACTGACTGAGGAAGCGGCGAAGGCCGCGGGATTTCGGGTGGAAACGGCGCTCGCCGTCACAGACGATAAGGCGCATTATTATCCGGGCGCATCCTTTTTCGCCACAAAGCTGATCGCAGACAAAGAAAGCCGCAGGCTGCTGGGAATGCAGGTGTTTGGTCCGGGCGCCGTCGATAAGATGGTAGACATCGCCGTCATGGGTATTGCGATGGGTGCGAAACTGGAAGATTTTGAAAATGCGGATTTCGCTTATGCACCGCCGTTTTCGACGGCCATTCATCCGTTCCTGCAGGCCGTGTATGTCCTGCTCAACAAATTAAACGGCGATATGGTGAGTATGACTCCGGCAGAGTACGCGGCAGGCAAGGCGGAGGGCTTCAGAGTGCTTGACGTGGCTCCGGCGCCGTCGATTGCGGGGGCGGAATATATCGATCTGGCGAAGGTGGACGGAGAGATAGAGGGCATCGGAAAAGAAGAAAAGCTTCTGCTTGTCTGTGCAAAAGGAAAGCGGGGGTATTTTCTTCAGAACCGTCTGCGCTTTTATGGCTATGAAAATACAGTAGTGCTGGAAGGCGCGACTTTCTTTAATGATGTGAAGGTGGCAGGCAACGGTGAGCAGGTCTCAAAAGAAGAAGAGACGAGGGTCAAGGCGCTCGGATTTTTGAAGGATAAACGTACGCCCGACAGGTTCAATGGCCGTGTTATCACCAGAAACGGAAAGATCACGGCGGAGGAGGCGCGCGCGATCGCAGAGGCTGCGGAGCGTTACGGGACCGGAGAGGTGGCGATGACGTCCCGGCTGACGATGGAGATTCAGGGAGTGCCGTTTGAGAATATCGAGGCGCTCAGGGAATATCTGCTCTCCGCCGGGCTTGAGACAGGCGGGACGGGTTCGAAGGTGCGTCCGGTGGTTTCCTGCAAGGGCACGACCTGCCAGTATGGCCTGATCGACACCTTTGCGCTTTCGCAGGAGATTCACGAGCGGTTTTTCCACGGATATGCCGCGGTAAAGCTTCCGCACAAATTTAAAATTGCGGTGGGCGGCTGCCCGAACAACTGCGTAAAACCGGATCTGAACGATCTGGGCATTATCGGCCAGCGGGTTCCGCAGTTAAGCCTGGATAAGTGCCGGGGATGCAAAGTCTGTCAGGTGGAGGTGAACTGCCCGATCAGAATCGCGCATCTTTCGGACGGCAGGCTTGTCATCGACGAGGACGCCTGCAATCACTGCGGGCGCTGTATGGGAAAATGTCCGTTCGGCGTCATTGAGGATTATATCAATGGCTACCGCATCTACATAGGCGGGCGCTGGGGCAAAAAGACTGCCCGGGGCAGATATCTTGAGAAAGTATTTACCGGACAGGAGGAAGTGCTGGATGTTGTAGAGAAGGCGATACTTCTGTTCCGTGAGCAGGGCGTGACGGGAGAGCGCTTTGCCGATACCGTGGCGCGCATCGGTTTTGCCGAGGTCGAGAGACAGCTTCTGTCAGATGAACTGCTGGCGCGCAAGCAGGAGAATATTTCGGCAGAAAAACATATGAAAGGCGGAGCGACCTGTTAAAAACAGTAAGAAAAGCTTTTCGGGCGGAACGCACTGCGGCGGAGATAAAGAGGGCCGCAGGGACGCTCCGCCGTTTTTTATTTCCTTAATATGGACAAAAAGAAATGCACATGCTATCATGTACGGGGAATTATCTGCCGCGGTATGCGGACAAAAATATGAAAGAGGAAAAAGAGATGTACGTGATACAATTTATCAGGGGATTCTGTATGGCCCTGGCGGACAGTGTGCCGGGCGTCTCCGGGGGGACGATTGCGTTTCTGCTCGGATTTTACGATCAGTTTATCGGGTCGATCGACGATCTGATCACTGGAAATATGCAAAAGAAAAAAGAGGCGGTGTTTTTTCTGATCAGGCTCGGAATCGGCTGGGTCTCGGGGTTTATACTGGCGGTCCTGGTTCTTACGAGCGTCTTTGAATCGCATATCTATGCGATCAGCTCCCTGTTTATCGGTTTTATTATTTTTGCCATTCCGGTCGTGATGCGGGAGGAGCGGCAGACGCTGCTGGAGCACAGGGCGTCCGCGGCATTTATTGTGCCGGGTATCCTGATTGTGAGCGCGATCACCTATTTTAATCCCGTCGGCGGCGGAGAGGGCGTAAATCTGGACCATCTGACGGTCACACTGGGGATTTTTGTATTTCTGGCCGGAATGATCACGATTTCCGCGATGGTGCTGCCGGGGATTTCCGGTTCGACGCTGTTGCTCATTATGGGATTATACCTGCCGATTATCTCGGCGATCAAGGACATTCTTCATTTTGATTTCAGCGCATTCTGGACGGTGTTTCTCTTTGGCTGCGGTGTGATCGTTGGGGCGCTTAGTATCGTAAAAGTCATCCGCGGCGCGTTGGAGCGCTTCCGGGCGCAGACCATTTACCTGATAATCGGGCTGATGATCGGTTCGATCTATGCGGTCGTCATGGGCCCGACGACGCTGGAGGAGCCGCAGGCGGCGATGACGCCCGGGGAGTTTGATCTTTTGTTTTTTGCGATCGGCGGCGCTGTGATTCTCGGCATGCAGTTTCTTAAGAGCAGCAAAGAGTAGTGCAGGGGTGTGTGATGAAAAAGCTGTTGGTTTTTTTAAAGGATTACAAAAAGGAAAGTGTGCTTGGGCCGCTGTTTAAGCTGCTGGAGGCCTCTTTTGAACTGATCGTCCCGCTGGTCATGGCGGCGATCATCGATACCGGGGTGGCGGCTGCGGACGGCGGTTATATCATGAAGATGTGCCTGGTTTTAGTGCTGCTGGCCGTCATCGGCCTCACCTGCTCGATCACGGCACAGTACTTTGCGGCGAAAGCGGCGGTCGGATTTGCGGCGGGTCTGCGCCATGCATTGTTCGCCCATATTGAAAAGCTTTCTTTTTCGGAAATGGACACGGTGGGAACCTCGACGCTGATCACCCGGATGACGAGCGACGTAAACCAGGTGCAGAACGGCGTAAACCTGGTGCTGCGGCTGTTCCTGCGCTCCCCGTTTATCGTGTTCGGGGCCATGATTATGGCGTTTACGATCGATGTGAAGGCGGCGCTTATTTTTGTGGTGACGATTCCGCTGCTCTCGGTGATCGTGTTCGGAATTATGTTTTTAAGCATCCCGCTTTATAAAAAAGTACAGAACGCACTGGATAAGGTGCTTGGCATCACGCGGGAGAACCTGACGGGAAGCCGCGTAATCCGTGCGTTCAACAAAGAGGCGGATGAAATCGCGCATTTTCACGAGAGTAATGAGACGCTGACGCGGGTACAGCTCTATGTCGGAAAAATATCGGCGCTGATGAATCCCCTGACGTATGTCATTGTCAACGGAGCGATCGTTGTACTGGTGTGGACGGGCGCCGTCCGGGTGGAGAACGGTTATATCACGCAGGGCGAAGTGGTGGCGCTGGTCAATTATATGTCGCAGATTCTCGTGGAGCTTGTAAAACTGGCAAATCTGATTATCAACATCAATAAATCGCTTGCCTGTGGAAACCGGATCGCCCGTATTTTTGAACTGGAGCCTTCCATCGTTGATGCGCGCGGCCAGGGAGAAGACGGGAAAACGGGAAAGGGCGCGGAACCGGACCGTATTCGGACGGCGGATACGGCTGCGGCAGTGGAATTTTCCCATGTCGGGCTTATCTATGCGGGCGCCGGGGAAGAGTCGCTGACGGATATCCATTTTTCGGCGGCGCGCGGAGAGACGATCGGTGTGATCGGCGGCACGGGCTCCGGAAAATCTTCCGTAGTCAATCTGATTCCCCGTTTTTATGACGCGACTTCCGGCGTGGTGAAAGTTGACGGAAGGGATGTAAAGGAGTGGCCGCTTAAGGCGCTGCGGGAAAAGACGGGCGTGGTGCCGCAGAAGGCGGTGTTGTTTAAGGGAACCATCCGTGAGAATATGCGCTGGGGAAATCCGGACGCGTCGGACGATGCGATTATGGAGGCGCTCAAGACGGCACAGGCGGAAGAGTTTGTGCGGGCAAAAGAGGGCGGCCTCGACTACGGAATCGAGCAGGGCGGCCGTAATCTGTCGGGCGGGCAGAGACAAAGGCTTACGATCGCGCGTGCGCTGGTGAAAAAGCCGGAGATTCTGATTCTGGACGACAGTGCCTCGGCGCTCGATTTTGCAACCGACGCGAAGCTGCGCATGGCGATCCGGTCGATGACGGATCCCGCCGGGGGGAAGATGACTGTGTTTATCGTGTCACAGCGCGCGTCATCAATCCGCCATGCGGATCAGATTATTGTACTCGACGACGGCAGGGTCGTCGGCATCGGGACGCATGATGCATTGATGGAGACCTGCGACGTCTATCGGGAGATTTACGACTCCCAGTTTAAAAAGGAACAATAAAAACGGCGTGCTTCCGGTATGGAGGGTAGAAATGAGTAAAAAAGTGAGCGGCCAGCAGAAGGCGACGCTGGGGAAAGTGCTGCGCTACATCAGAAGATACTGGTTTTATCTGGGACTGTCAGTCGTCCTTGCGGCGGTCACAGTGGCACTGACACTTTATCTTCCGATTCTGATCGGGCAGGCGGTCGATAAAATTGCCGGGGCGGGACAGGTGGATTTTCGGGGAATTTTAGTGATTCTTCAGAAAATGGCCGTGATGATTGTCCTGACGGCGGCGGCGCAGTGGATTATGAATGCCTGTAACAATAAAATAACGTACAATGTGATAAGGGATATCCGCAGGGAGGCGTTTGAAAAGATTGAGCGTCTTCCCTTAAAGTATATTGACGCCCATTCTTACGGGGAGATCGTCAGCCGCGTAATTGCGGACGTCGACCAGTTTGCAGACGGGCTTCTGATGGGATTTACACAGTTTTTTACCGGCATAGTCACAATCTTCGGCACGCTTCTTTTTATGCTGGCCATCAGTGTAAAGATCACTGCCGCAGTGGTGATTATCACGCCGGTTTCCCTGTTTGTGGCAAGCTTTATCGCGCAGAGGACATTTTCAATGTTTAAGCTGCAGTCTGAGACGCGGGGGGAGCAGACCGCGTTTATCGAGGAGATGGTCGGAAATCAGAAAGTCGTACAGGCCTTTTCCCACGAGGATGAGGCGCTGGAGCAGTTTGACGAGATCAATGGACGGCTGCAGAAGTATTCGCTCAGAGCCATTTTCTTTTCCAGTATTACCAATCCGGCGACACGCTTTGTCAACAGCCTTGTCTATGCGACGGTCGGCGTGGTCGGCGCGTTCTCGGCGATTGCAGGCGGAATCAGCGTCGGGCAGCTTTCCAGTCTTCTCAGCTATGCAAACCAGTATACCAAACCGTTTAACGAGATTTCCGGTGTAATCACAGAGCTGCAGAATGCACTGGCCTGTGCTGCGCGTGTGTTTGAGCTGATGGAAGAAGAGGCGGAGGCTATGGACGTTCCGGGCGCGCAGATCTTAAAAGAAGCGGACGGGAGAGTCGAACTGGAGCACGTCTGTTTTTCTTATGCGCCCGGTGTAAAGCTGATCGAGGACTTTCATCTCGCCGTAAAACCGGGACAGAGAGTGGCGATCGTAGGGCCGACCGGATGTGGAAAGACGACGCTGATCAATCTTCTGATGCGGTTTTACGACGTGAACAGCGGGGAGATCCGGGTCAGCGGGATACCGATGCGGGAACTGACGCGCAAGAGCCTGCGGAGCAATTACGGAATGGTGCTCCAGGAGACGTGGCTTAGAAGCGGCACCATCCGCGATAATATCACGATGGGAAAGGAGGATGCGACCGATGAGGAGGTGGTGGCGGCCGCGAAGGCCTCCCACGCCCACAGTTTTATCAAACGTCTGCCGGACGGGTATGATACGGTGATCGCGGAGGACGGCGGAAATCTCTCGCAGGGACAGAAGCAGCTTTTGTGCATCGCACGCGTCATGCTCTGTCTGCCGCCGATGCTGATTCTCGACGAAGCCACATCCTCCATCGATACGCGCACCGAGATGCGGATCCAGAAGGCGTTTGCGCGGATGATGGAGGGGCGGACGAGTTTTATCGTGGCACACAGGCTTTCCACGATACAGGAAGCCGATGTGATCCTTGTCATGAAAGACGGGAGCGTCATAGAACAGGGAAATCACGAGGAGCTGCTGGCAAAGAACGGGTTTTATGCAGACCTGTACCAGAGTCAGTTTGTACAGGCATAATGAAAGAGTGATTCCATGAAAAAGAAAAAGAGCGGCCGGCCGTCGGACGAGGCGGTAAAGGCGGATAAAGGAAAAAGAAAACCGAGAGTGGTAAAGAAAGATATACGCTGGGAGCGATTGGACAATACGGCCCATCTTTTTCCGGTGATCGCAGGCGAGAGCATGAGCAATGTCTACCGGATCAGCGTGACGCTGACGGAGCAGGTGGATCCCGGATTGCTGCAGGAGGCCCTTGATATTGTGCTGCCCAAATTTGACGGCTTTAACCTTCGCTTAAGACAGGGTGTTTTCTGGTATTATTTTGAGGAAAACGGCAAGCCGGCGCCGCGCGTGCGCATGGAAAACATGTTTCCATGCCGGTTTATCCGTCAGAACCAGAACCGCAGTTATCTGTTCAGGGTCACTTATTATAAATACAGGATCAATCTTGAGGTATTTCATGTGCTCACGGACGGGATGGGAGGGATTAATTTTTTAAAAGAGCTGACTTATCAGTATCTGCGTCTGGCGCATCCGCAGCTTGCCGCGCAGGTGGGAGACGCTTTGAGCGCGGACACATCTTTAAACCGTGAGGACAGCTTTTTAAAGAACTATAAGAAAAGTCATGCCAGGGGATATCAGACGAAGAAGGCATATCTGATCAAGGGCGAGAGGCTGCGTCCCGGTGAGTTCGGGGTGATGCATGGCTATATGAAGATACCGGAATTAAAAGAGGTCTGCCGCGGGTATGGGGTCAGCGTCAACGAATACCTGGTCGGTGTTTTTGTCTGGAGTGTTTATACGGAGTGTATGCATGGGATGGCGTCGGAAAAGCCGGTTCGCGTCGCCGTTCCGGTCAATCTGCGGCCCTATTTTAATTCCATCACGACAAAAAACTTTTTTGTCATGGTTTCCGCGGAGTTTCACCCAACGAAGGATATATATACGTTTGAGGAAGTGCTCAAAACGGTGCGGGAGAGCCTGCGCAGCCAGATTGACAGGGAACATTTAGAGGAGCTTTTTTCTTACAATGTCTCAAACGAGAAGCTCTGGATTGCCCGGGCCGTTCCGCTTTTTTTGAAAAATATGGCGATGCGTTATATCTATACGACGTCGGCGCTGGCGAATACGACGACGATTACCAATATCGGGAATATCGTCGTTGCAGAAGAGTACCGCCCGTATGTGGAGATG
>CANDFU010000067.1 GCA_947384095.1 uncultured Roseburia sp.
CGTAATAAAGGGAAACAATCGGTATCTCTTCGCGCCTGATATACTGCCAGATATCCGCCTCCGTCCAGTTTGAGAGCGGAAATACCCGTATGCTCTCTCCCTTATGAATCTGCGTATTGAAAAGCTTCCACATTTCGGGCCTCTGATTTTTCGGATCCCAGGCATGGTTCTCATTGCGAAAAGAAAAAATACGCTCTTTTGCCCGTGATTTTTCCTCGTCGCGTCTGCCGCCCCCGAACGCTGCCGTAAATCCATACCGGTCAAGCGCCTGCCGCAGCGCCTGTGTCTTCATGATATCCGTATATGCGCTGCCATGGTCAAACGGATTGATTCCCTGCTTCACACCGTCCTCGTTGATATATTCCAGCAGCTCTATTCCGAGCCTCCTGGCCGTCTCGTCCCGGAATGCAATCATCTCTTTAAACTTCCATGTCGTATTGACGTGCAGAAACGGGAAAGGCGGCTTTTCCGGATAAAACGCCTTGAGGGCAAGATGCAGCATGACAGAGGAATCCTTGCCGATGGAATACAGCATGACGGGTTTTTCACACTCCGCAGCCACTTCCCGCATAATGTAGATTGCCTCTGCTTCCAGTTCTTCTAAATGATCCATCTCTGTTCTCCATTTCAAACGATACTGTTATTCAACATCTCTGTTATACACAGGCATTATTAAAACGGGATTAAAACAAAGAGTCCGGCAAGCCGGACTCTCAGACTGTTTTTCCATTTTCATCTGACTCCATCGGAGGCAGCTGCAGGGTAAACGTACTGCCTTTCCCCTGTCTGCTCGCAGCTGTGATCGTCCCGTCGTGCCTCTGCGCAATCTTTAAGGCAAGCGAAAGGCCAAGGCCGATCCCTTCCGAATTTCTGGATTTGTCTCCTTTATAAAAACGCTGAAAAACGCACTTTATCTCCTCCCCGCTCATGCCGCAGCCGAAATCCCGGACCAGAACATATACTTTCCCGTCGCTTTTTCCGGTCTCTACCTCAATCACACCGCCCTTCGGACTGAACTTTACCGCATTTCCGACCAGATTTGCAATCGCGATCACAAGCAGATTGATGTCCCCGGCTGTCTTTGCCCCGCCCAGTTTTTTTACAATGGTCACGCATCCCCCCGCCCGCTCTTCTTCATCGTCACAGACAGCTTCCGCCAGATCCGCCAGATCGACTTCCTCTCTCTGCAGTTTCATCTGCCTCTGATCCAGCCGGGCAAGGCGCAGAAGCTGCGAGATCAGCATATGCATTCTCTGCGACTGTCTGTATATGACCTCGAAGGCTTCCTCCGTGTCCCCGCTGTCTTTCCCCTGTTCACTGACATATTCACACTGCGCCAGAATCACTGCGGCCGGCGTCCGCAATTCATGGGCCACGTCCGAAGTAAACTGTTCCTGTTCCTTAAGTACGGATTCCATCCGGTCCAGCATACGGTTCTCCGCCTGCGCCAGAACGGCGAGCTCATAAAAACGATGATCATACTCCATGCGTCTGGATATATGAAAATCTTTTCCGATCGTTTCGGCAGTGTCGCACATTTTTTTCAGAGAATCTGAGATCTGCCTCGCGAGAAAAATACCGCATAAAACGATAAATGCCAGGACAACCGCAATACTAAGATACGAAAGGTATTCCAACGTCTGATACCGGCTGTAAATATCGGCCTTCCGCACAATACCGCGCATAAAATACTCCGTTCCCAGCGTCTTCGTCCTCTGCATATCGCGCACAAAAAAGATCTCTCCGGAACATTTTACCATCCTCGTATAATTAAATATAATCTTGTCGTCTTCCTCGTACTTTTCCGGGTACTTTCCAGCGACAACAGCTCCTTTCCGATCCAGAAGCAGAAAGTAAATTTCCTCTGTTTCATTATCATAGCCTTCCAGAAAAAGAGGTTTTCCATTCTCAACTCTGACATATTTTAAATTTTTCCGCACTTCTCTGACAAGATTCTGCCTGATATCATATTCCACCGCAGTATCCGACCAGATATGGACAAAAATCAGAAGGAATGCCGCCAGCAGAAACACCGCCGCCGCAAGTATCTGCGTCATGTAGCGGACAATCGATATTGTTTTTACGGTTCGCCTCTTAATACGTACCCCACCCCTCTGACCGTCTGAATCATTTTAAACGAAAAATCGTCGTCCATTTTTTTGCGCAGATAGCGGATATAAACGTCCACAACATTGGAATAATTTTCACTCTCACTGTCCCAGATATTTGCCGCAATCTGATCCCGCGTCACCACAATGTTCTTATTCCGTATCAGATACAGAAGCACGGAAAACTCCTTGGGAGAAAGATCAATATTTTTCTCTTCCCGCCTGACATTGTGCCCGTTGCAGTCGACTGTCAGCGACCCGCACCGGTATATATTTTCGCGCACATCCGCTTTCTTACGCGTCATCACACGTATCCGCGCCATCAGTTCCTGAAACACAAACGGCTTTATGATATAATCGTCCGCCCCAAGATCGAGCCCCCTGACGACGTCCGCCGTACCGTCCCTGGCCGTCAGAAACAGAACCGGCGTCTGTATCCCTTTTTCGCGCACTTTTTTCAGCACCTGAAAGCCGTCCATCCCCGGAAGCATGATATCCAGAATCACACCGTCGTACTCTTCGAGACAGAGATAGTCATAAGCACTCTCGCCGTCATAACATGCATCTGCACAATAACCTTCCGCCTCAAGCCTTTTTACGATAATCCGGTTCATATCCTTTTCGTCTTCCACCACCAGTATTCTCATGGCCGTCTCCCGACTGTTTTAATAGTTCTGATACCCTGTTTCCTGCAGTCTCTCATCTTTCGCCTGCACCTGCTCCTTTAAATCTTTCGCATATGCCTTTAATTTCTGCAGTATCGCTTCATCCGATGTGGCCAGTATCTTTGCGGCAAGCAGCCCGGCATTTGCGCCGCCGTTGATCGCGACGGTAGCAACCGGAATCCCGGACGGCATCTGCACAATGGAGTACAGGGAATCTCTTCCGCCAAGGGATGTGGTGTGCATCGGTATCCCGATCACCGGCATCGGGAAAATCGCCGCGCACATTCCGGGAAGGTGTGCGGCCATGCCCGCGCCGGCAATGATTACCTTAAATCCTTTCTCCTCCGCACCTTTTGCATATGCAAAAAATTCATCCGGCTCCCTGTGCGCGGAGAGAATCTTCATCTCATAAGAAATCCCCAGCTGTTCCAGAATATCGGCCGCCTTTGCCATCACCGGCAGGTCCGAATCGCTACCCATTACTATTCCTACTTTCGCCATCTCTTTTCTCCTGTTCCTATGCCGCAGAAACGGCATATTATGTTTTTCTCAGCAGCTTTCAATCCACGCCGCCCTGCTCACGCCAGAAGCGGGCCGTTTAACTCTTCCGTCCCCGGAAGCACAAAATACCCATCCGCGATAATCGCAACGCCCGTCCCGTCTTCCTTTACAACCGTGATCTGATCCAGTTCGTCGTAAGGAATCGTGATATCGGTGTGACAGTTAAAATAAGCCTTTTCCTCATCGCTCTTGCGCAGCGCAGACACTTCATTTTCTTTCGCCACAAGCACTTTTCCGTCCGGATTTCTGGACAGATTATCCTCCTCGTGACTGTAGCAGGTATCTCCGACCGCGAAATGCGGGCCTGTCTTTTCCGCAATCAGAATCGGCAGCTTATCCGCAATCCGGTAATCCCTGGCCATCCGATAGGCGGTCGTATTCGTTCCGATTGCAAATTCTCCCATCGGCAGCGTATCGTGATGCATCAGCACATGATCACGGATATACTTGCGGTTCTCCTCTTCCGTCTGAAAATTGGCGCAGGAATAATCCACAATCATGCCGTCCTTAAACGTCATCTCAAGTTCCCGGAAAGACAGCCCGTTCAGATATACCCGGCCGACATGCAGCTTCCCCTCCGTCCCTGCAAGCACCGGCGATGTAAAAACCTCCCCGACCGGAATATTCACATCCGCCACACAATTCTCAAACGCCGTCTCCCTCAAAGGATCCGCAGGCCGTTTTATTTTCACAAAAAGATCCGTGCGGTTGCCTCCTTTTCCGGTGATATGGACTCTGTCCGCCTGGTCTAAAACATCAATCATCCTCTGCTGCATCCTTTGAAACGCCGCGGAATCGAGCGTATTTACTTTTACCGTCTCCGCAAAGATCTGCCTAAACTGCGGGCCGATGGCCGGAATGGGATACGCGATAATGGTAAAACTCCTCTCGTCTCCTTTCATATAGTGATTGATCATGCGGCTCTCTGCACCCATCTCATAGATACAGATCTGCCTCTGTTTTTCACTATACCTTGGCGCCTCCGCCCTGACCTCGGGAGAAAACGGCTCTTCCCCGAATACCTGCACCACCGCGGGGCCGGCCAGCCCTGCGGCCATCGCCTTCTCCGCTTCCAGATAGGTCCGCTCTGCCTCAAGACACCGCTCCACGTAAGCCTTGTCAAGGAAAAGCGCCCGATCCTCTTTGTGATCATAATCATACTGCCTGTTCACTGAGACAACGGAAGCAGCCATCGTCGGCTTTAAATTCATTTTCTCAAAATTGCGGACAGCTGCCCGCACCATCCGCTCAAAGCCGACCGGATAGCGGATCTGGACCGTCTGCTTTTTGCCGAGATCTTTCCCTGTCACCGCAAAGCCCATCCGGTATCCCTCCGTAAAGGTATCCGCCATCGCCTGAATCTCCTCTTCCGGAAGTTCGTTTAAAAAAGCGGCCATCTTTCTTTCATTCTCTCCGACAGGCATCCCGTAACGATAGAGATAAGCCGGATTTTCAAGGTCGGCGTGCATCACGATATCTGTCTGGAAACATGCGCCTGGATCAATCAGTTTCCGCAGTCCGGACTCACAAAATATCTCACTGTAATCATGGAAATACCAGTATATATCCTGTTCAATTTCCTTCCGCTGCGGCCCGCCGTCCTCCCGCGCCGTCTCAAACGCATTATAAATCTGCACAAACAGTTCCATTGCCGCCGTAAGCGGGAGAATCTCTCCGCAAAACGCCTCCGGCGCCTTTTTTTTGAGATGCGCCGTAAGCAGGGACAAGAGCTGCCCGTATTCTCCGCCCAGCGCCTTCACCGCATAGACGGGGTTGGCATAGCTGCGCCCATACGCCTCCGGCAGCAAATCGGCATAGAGAAGCGCGTCTGTCCTCACACATTCCTCCAGGCTCCTGCCCTCAAGCTCCCCCTTCACGCTCTTCTTGTAAATCTCCGAAAGATGCACCAGAAACCGGGCCGTGACTTTAAAATAATCCACAAACTGCTCCCCCGACTCCGGTTTTAAGGCGATTTCAGCTATGCGGCCGGCCACGAGCGCAAATCGTTCCGCCACAAGACCGTTCGCCCCGTCTGCACATGTATTGCCAAAATCGTTTTCGTTCATATATAATAGTCCTTTCTGAATCGCAGCCCTGCGGCCGGCAAGGTATTTTCCCGCTTACAGGAATCCGGCAGCCCCGTCTAGGCGTCCGCCAGATGCCCCGCATCCACATTTTTTTCAATCAACATTCTGGCATAATCCCAAAGCTGTTCGGATCCCTCATGTGTCCGCGCATTCCGCGCCATAACCTGCGATTTTTTCACACCGTGCTCTTCCCAGGACGTTCCGCCCGAAGCATCGTTCAGCAAAAGAGGCTGCACTTTGTCCAGCATATTCGCATATTTTGCCTCCGGCGTCTCCATCGCCTCAAACTCATCCCAGAGGCCGCGATATTCCTTCTCCTGCGCTTCGGGCAGTATCCCGAAAATGCGGTCCGCGGCTTTTTTCTCCCGCTCCTTTTTCGTCTTATTTCCCTCAGTATCATACGCATACGTATCTCCGGCGTCAATCTCTATGACATCGTGCAGCAGCACCATCTTCATCGTCTTTAAGACATCCACCGGCTCATTTGCATAATCCGCAAAAACAAACGCCATCAGCGCCAGATGCCAGGAATGCTCCGCATCGTTTTCCTTTCTGCTCCCATCGCAGATATAAGTCTGCCGCATGATTTTTTTTATCTTGTCCATCTCCACAACAAACGCGATCTGCTTTTCAAAATCAGTCATCACAGCCTCCTGTATTCGCCGTCTTTTCACATCCCTGCCACATACACTACAATCCAGATTCCCGTCATCAGAAAAGATGACACAGTCGCCAGATACGGAAACAGCTTAAAAGAATTTTCTTCCCGCAGACTTATGATGGAAAGAATCAGCGCCAGCATACTAAAAACCATCGACGTTACGCCCGCGCTTCCCAGATACATGCTCCCTTTCCCGCCTTCCCTGAACGACAGAAAAATCACAACAGCAAAACTCGCCGCCGAAAGCAGCGACAGCAGAAATGCAAAGATCCCACGCTTTGATTGTTTTTTCCGTGTAAATTTATAATTTCTTTTTCCCTTCAATGCCGCTTCCGCCTCCGTCCAGCCCTTCCCCGGGCTTTTTCCACATATCCCTGTAAATCCGGCATACCAGAAATCCCAGCATCCCGCCAAGCGTATTCAGGAACAGGTCGTCCACGTCAAAACTCCCGACCTTAAACACCAGCTGCAGAGATTCCACTACCAGACTCAGTTCAAAGCTATATAATGCTGTGATCCAGAAGCGCCGGCATCGCCTGTAAAAAATCGGAAGGAACGCGCCAAACGGCAGAAACGCCGCCACATTTCCGAAAATGTTGAGCAGAACGGCCTTCGGGCCAAGAATATCCCGATACCGGATAAATCTTCCGATCTCTTTAAACGGCACCAGATTATAGTGATATGTCCGCTCACTGTAAGTACGCCCCAGCTCCTCCGAAAAAAAGAGGAAGTAAAATAACACAATAAAATATAAAATAAAAAGTATGCCCGCTGCCAGGCGGCGCCTTTTTTTAATTACACCCATACTGCTTATAATATTCATCAATCGCAGCTTTTATGCCATCGTCGATTACAATCCTGCCCTGGCACGGACGGTTGTAAAGGTGCTCCACAACCTCCCCCATCGTCACAATCGCGTGCGCCGGAAATCCATAAGTCTCTCTGATTTCATCCACGGCGCTCATCGTTTTTCCAGGTCCCACCTCCATCCGGTTCAGCGAAACCATAAGCCCCAGAATCTTCACGTCTCCCTGTGCCCTCACGATCGGAACCGTTTCCTCAATCGATTTTCCGGAAGTCGTCACGTCTTCAATAATGACTACTCTATCGCCGTCTTTTATCCCGCTTCCCAGAAGAATCCCGGCATCCCCGTGATCTTTGGCCTCTTTGCGGTTGGCGCAGTAGCGGATTTCTTTGCCGTACAGCCGCGAAAATGCAATCACAGCCGCGACAGAGAGCGGAATCCCTTTGTAGGCCGGCCCGAACAGAACGTCAAAATCTCCGCCAAAAGTCTCATAGATCGCTTTCGCATAATATTCTCCCAGGCGCATCAGCTGACCTCCGGTTACATAGGCGCCCGCATTCATAAAAAACGGAGACTTCCTCCCGCTTTTCAAGGTAAATTCGCCAAACTTAAGCACATTGCTCTCCACCATAAACTCGATAAATTCTTTTTTGTATTGTTCCATATGTCGTTTTCTCCTTAAATAAGCCTTTTCAAATTACCCCTTCGGGCAAGGGTTCCCGTGTGACATGCATAGATAAATCCGTCGTAAGCTGACGCTGCGCATGTCCATGCAGCGCTGACACTGAACGCCCCCGATATAAACTGTCTTTTCCCTGACGAATCCCTTTCCCCGGGTCCCTGCCATTTACTGATTTCCCCATATCCGCCAATCCTTTCTGATTCGTGCAGCAAACCATAAAAGATAAGCATAGATATACCCTGCCAGT
>CANDFU010000068.1 GCA_947384095.1 uncultured Roseburia sp.
AGCGTCGCAAAAGCGACCCGCCGCAGGCGGAGAATCCGGCAGGGCCGGATTCTTTGTTCCTTTATAGGATCAGGGTGTCAGAAGGGCGCATAGCGCCGACGGTGCTTCTGACACCTTGATCTTTAAAGTACCTGTTTTTCTTATGAACTTCCAGGCCGCTGTTTTCGGCATTGCCATAAATGAATGGGAGTTCACAGGAGCCCCGGAGCGGGCAGGGAGGAGGAAACGATGGAACAGGAGCGAATGGAAGAAAGAAAAGAAACGATATACCGGTTTATCTGCGATGAACTGTATGTGCCGATGAAGGCGAAAGAAATCGCCGCGGTCTTAAATGTGTCAAGGGCACGGCGGGGAGAGCTGCAGGAAGTTCTGGATGCCCTGCTGGGAGAGGGAAAGATCGGGCTCACATCGAAAGGGAAATATATAAAGTCGGAAGAAGGCGGCCTTGTCGGTGTTTTTTATGCGCATCCGAGAGGGTTTGGCTTTGTAAAGATATCGGAAGAAGAGGATGACGTTTTTATCCCGGAGGCATCCGTGAACGGGGCGTTTCATATGGACACCGTCCGGATTTCCCTTCTGCCGGAGAGCGGCAGGGGCAGACGCAGAGAAGGAGCGGTGGAAAAGATCGTTTCCCGTGGAACGCAGCAGGTCGTCTGTACGTTCCAGGCAAGCCCGACATTCGGGTTTGCCGTGCCGGACAACCCAAAATTCGGAAGAGATATTTTTATCCCTGCCGAGCGCACAAAGGGGGCGGTCAGCGGGCATAAGGTTGTTGTGGAGATCACTGATTTCGGCGGAGCGGGAAAAAATCCGGAGGGGAAGGTTGTCGAGATTCTGGGTCACATCAATGATCCGGGAACGGATATTCTCTCGATTGTAAGAGCCTATGAGCTTCCGATGGAGTTTTCGCAGAAAATTTTAAACCAGGCCGGGCGCGTGGCCAGAGAGGTCAGCGAAGCGGATCTGGAGGGGCGGACGGACCTGCGCGGCTGGCAGACGGTGACGATTGACGGAGAGGACGCAAAAGATCTCGACGATGCAGTCACCCTGACAAGAGAGGGGGAGGATTATAAGCTCGGAGTCCATATCGCAGATGTCGCCAATTATGTGCAGGAGCGCAGCGCGATTGACGTCGAGGCCAGAAAGCGCGGAACTTCTGTCTATCTTGTGGACCGTGTGATTCCGATGCTGCCGCACAGGCTTTCCAACGGGATCTGTTCTCTGAATGAGGGAGAAGACCGCCTGGCATTAAGCTGTGTGATGACGATTGACGGGAAAGGAAATGTGAAGGACCATAGGATCGCTGAGACGGTGATCAGGGTCGACCGCCGTATGAGTTACACAAGCGTGAAAAAGATTCTTGAGGACCGCGATGCGGATGAGCGTAAAAAATATGAAGAGCTGGTTCCGATGTTTGAGCGGATGGAGGAACTGGCCGGTATTTTGCGGAGGAAGAGGAGAAAACGTGGGTCCATCGATTTTGATTTTCCGGAGACGAAGGTGATTCTGGACGAGGCGGGGAAGCCTGTTGAGATAAAGCCGTATGACCGGAATGTGGCGACGAAGATCATTGAGGATTTCATGCTGATTGCCAATGAGACGATCGCGCAGAATTTTTTCTGGCAGGAACTGCCGTTCCTTTACCGCACGCATGACAATCCGGACAATGAAAAGATCAGAAAGCTCTCTGCATTTATCAACAATTTTGGGTATACGATCCATATCGGGCAGGACGAAATCCATCCAAAGGAGCTTCAGAAGCTTCTGGAGAAGGTCGACGGGACGCCGGAAGAGGCGCTGATTGCCCGGCTGACGCTGCGTTCGATGAAGCAGGCGAAATACAGCACGATGGGGACAGGACATTTCGGGCTTGCAGCTCCTTATTATTGTCATTTCACTTCCCCCATCCGCCGTTATCCGGACCTCCAGATCCATCGGATTATAAAGGATCAGATAAGGGGCAGGCTGAATGCGGAAAAGATTCTGCATTATGAAAAAATTCTGCCGGAGGTGGCAAAGCATTCAAGCGAGACAGAGCGCCGTGCCGATGAGGCGGAACGTGAGACGGAAAAGCTTAAAAAAACACAGTATATGGAGGAGCGGCTCGGAGAGCAATTTTCGGGCGTGATCTCCGGCGTCACGGAATGGGGTTTTTATGTGGAGCTTCCGAATACGGTGGAGGGCCTTGTCCATGTCACTTCGCTTGAGGAAGATTATTTTTATTATGACGGTAATTCGTATGAGCTGGTCGGTCAGGCGACGGGAAAGCGTTACAAGCTGGGACAGAAAATCGAAGTGATTGCGGAAAGTGTGGACCGCATTATGCGGACGGTTCAGTTTCGCGTTGCCGGAGAAGAATAAATCCGGAAAATCTGCAAAAAATATGAGAAGCTTCTTGCAGAAAAGAGGATTTCGGGTTATACTATAGCGTATGCGGAAGGTTTTCCGCTTTTTGAGGGAGGATGGTATGGCGAAGACAGGAAAAAAGCTGATTGCGAACAATAAGAAAGCCCGCCATGACTATTTCCTGGAAGAGCGGTATGAGGCGGGCATCGCGCTGCACGGGACGGAGGTGAAGTCTCTGCGCATGGGCAGATGCAGCATCAAGGAGGCTTTTATCCGGATTGAGAAGGGAGAGGTTGTCATTTACGGGATGCACATCAGCCCGTATGAGAAGGGCAATATCTTTAATAAAGATCCGCTCCGTCCCAAAAAGCTCTTGATGCACCGGACGGAGATCCGCAGACTCGTCGGGAAAAGCGCGGAACAGGGGTATACGCTTGTGCCGGTGGAGGTATATCTGAAGGGAAGCCTTGTGAAAGTAGAGATTGCCCTTGCGCGCGGGAAGAAGCTATACGATAAGCGTCGGGATATTGCCAGAAAAGATATGCGGCGCGAGGCGGAGCGCGATTTTAAAGTGAAAAATATTTAGGGCTAGTACTGGTTTCGACGGGGATGATGAAGCTGGAGAAGCGGGTCGCACGGGATGCGTGAAATCCCAGACTTAAAATTAAACGCTGAAGATAATTTAGCACTCGCTGCCTAATTGGCAGCAGTCGCTCCCCGGGCACCTGTACCTGGGGGCAGCGGCTTCGACGATGCAGGAAACGACACGGGCAAAGCTTTGAGTCCGCGGGCGTAATATGAAGCTACTAAAACCGTAACTTTGTCTGCGGAGGTGCGGCGGAGGGAATGTCAAATCACAGAATACACTCGTAGAAGGACAGTGGATTTGTCTTCGGACATGGGTTCGACTCCCATCTAGTCCAGTCACTGCGGTAAGGAGAGTCCCGAAGGCGGGAAGAATCCTTATCGCGCCCCGGGAGGGAGGCCCCGAAGGCGGGAAGAATCCTTATTATATTCCTGATGAACTTAAAATTTTTCTTTTATCGGCAAAACAGCAGGTTCTCCTGTCCGTGGGCCGGATCTGTTCTGATCTGTTGTCTTCCCCATGTAAACACAAAGGCAAATGCGTCTGCCGATATCTGCAAAGCCGGCGTACCGGCGGTATCGCATGACTGATATTACAAAAGCTGAAATAAGTCTGTTTTTTTGCGTGGTTTTCGCCGGGCGGCCGTAGTCCGGCTTCTTATGGTCCGGGAATGTGCTCGATCACATCTTCTATGCTGCAGTTCAGGTAACTGCAGATCTTATCGATTGTTTCCAGAGATATGTATTGTCCCTTGGACATGTTGGCAAGCTGGCGTGTCCCGAATCCGACTGCTTTGCGCAGCTGTGTCCTTGTCAGGTCTTTTTTGATCAATTGCTGAAACAGCGGTTTGTAGGATATCATTTTCGTACCTCCATTCATACGCCTTGCGATGTGGTCCTGTTTTGTCCGGCGTTATAATATGGAATATTATACCATAAGAATTTCCGTAATGAAACAAAAAAGAGCCGACAAATATAGAAACCATTGTTATCGTCAAAATATATAAAAAAGGTATTGCAAAACCTACCAATGTCGAATAATCTATGTATTAGGATTCATGATTTCAGGATGGCGATCAGGCCGGCATGGAAGATTCCTGTGATGGCAGGTGCAGATCTGGGATTTGCGCTGTCCCGCCGCGTAAATGCTTCGGAATGGAGAATAATATGGAAAAGATTTCAGACTGTGAAGAAAAGGTGCTGATAATTGTCTACCGCAGCAAGACGGCTCCGCGCATGAAAGAGGTGCTGGTGGATGTAAACTGGACGTATGGAAGGGGATGGAAGCCGCAGACGGTTTCGACCTTTTTGTCGAGGCTCATCCGCAAAGGATATCTGCGCGCGGAGAAGCGGGGACGGGATACTACTTTTTCCCGATGATGGCGCTGGAAGAGTATCGGAAAATGCGGCTGAGAGAGCTGAAAAAAGAGTGGTTTGATAATGACGGGGAATTGCTTAAAAAGTGTCTGGGAGAATTATAAAATCCCCCGGGCCGGAGGGAGGCGCTTTGTCTGTCTTGTTTTTATTGCATTCTTCTTTCCGATTTTTTATAATAGTGGATATCCGGTGTAAGGATTAACTTTTATGGAAAAAGAGGGAAGGAAAATGATGTCTGAAAGCAGGGAGCGAAAAGGGATCGTTGTGGGAGGATTTTACTTTACACAGAGCGCGGAGGCAGAGCAGGCGAAAAAGGAAAAAGAGGGGATCCGCTATATCAGGGAGAAGACAGATATGGGAAATCCGGACGAGGTGCTTCAGATCTATAACAGAATGATACAACAGGATCTGTTTGAGACGGCGGTGGGATATTCCTATCTGAAAGATCTGCAGGAATATCTGGTATCTGTTCCCGAAATCAGCAACGAGGCCATTCTGCCGATCCGGATAAGACACCAGGATCTGGATGCATTTATGGCGGCTGAGAAGGCCAGGCAGGAGGAAAGGAGCCGGGCGGAGCAGGCAAAACTGGCTGCGGCCCGTCAGGAATACCGGAAAAAGTATCGGGCGGCGCTTGCGGTCTGCGCGGCGCTTGCGGTCTGTGTCGTCGCCATGTTTGTGATTACGGCGACTTCGGATAATGCGACGATTCTCAATTATGAGAGGAAGCTGATTGACCGCTATGAATTCTGGGAGGAGGAATTAAAAGAGCGGGAAGCGGCGGTTAAGGAGCGGGAACAGGCGCTTGGAACCGGCGAGGAATAGGAATAAAAAACGTCTTCGGATGGTGTGGGAGGAAGCCATGGATAAGGGAAAAATTCTGGTCGTGGACGATGAGAGCAGGATGCGGAAACTGGTAAGGGATTTTCTGACGCGCGAAGGATATGAAGTTGCGGAGGCCGCGGACGGGGAGGCCGCGCTGGACGCGTTTTACCGTGAAAAGGATTTTGCACTGGTCATCCTGGATGTGATGATGCCAAAGCGCAACGGGTTTGAGGTGTGCCGGGAGATCAGGGAGACGTCTAAAGTTCCGATCATCATGCTCACTGCCAGAGGAGAAGAGAGCGACGAGCTCAATGGATTTGACCTCGGGGTGGATGAATATATTTCAAAGCCGTTTTCCCCGAAGATTCTGGTGGCGCGCGTCGGGGCCATTTTACGCCGGGCCGGGGCGGGGCGCAGGGAAGGGGAAAAGCTTTCGGTCGGAGGGATTACGGTTGATAAAACGGCCCATATTGTGACGGTGGGTCAAAATGTGGTGGAACTGAGTTTTAAAGAGTTTGAGCTGCTGGTTTATTTTATGGAAAACAGAGGGATCGCGCTTTCGCGCGAAAAAATATTAAACAATGTCTGGAATTATGATTATTTCGGCGATGCGCGCACCATTGACACGCATGTAAAAAAACTGCGCGCGAAGATCGGGACAAAGGGCGAGTATATCAGAACAATCTGGGGGATGGGGTATAAGTTTGAGGTGCCGGATGCTGTTGACAATGAGAAAAATAATGAATAAAATTCAATTGGCTGCGGGCGGCATGAAAAAAATATGGAAAAGGAAAGGCTCTCTTACCAGGGAACTGGTGTCTGTGATTCTGGGCCTGGTGACAGGCACGGTGTTTCTCTGCTGGATTTTAAACGCTGTTTTTCTGGAGCGTTATTATCTGACGAATAAAAAGCGTTCCCTGCTGGCTGATTTTGGAACGATTGATGCGGCTTCGATGACGGGAGAGCTTTATTCTGGCGCGTTTGACGTGACGTTTGACAATCTGTGTGCGAATGGGAATACCACGGTTATGATTATCAGTTCGGATCATACGATCGTGCGGTCGTCCGTCAATAATACGCAAAAGCTCCTGATGGAATTTACGAATATCATTTTCGGGGACCGCCAGAACGAGACCGTCATCCTGGAGAGTGACGACAGCTATATAATACAGCGGCAGACGGATCAGCGCCTCGATTCGGAATACCTGGTGCTTTACGGTACGCTTTCCGACGGCAATCTGATTCTGATGCGCACTGCGCTGGAGAGTATCAGGGAGAGCGTTGTGATCGCAAATAAGTTTCTTGTGTATGTCGGCGCCATAGCGGTTGCGGTGAGCGCGCTTGTCGCATTTTATGCGTCGGGCAGGGTTGCGATGCCGCTGCTGGAGCTGACTGATATTTCCAAGCGGATGATGGAGCTTGATTTTGAGGTAAAATACTGTTCCAAAAGCCGTCGCAGAAATGAAATCGACGAGCTGGGAGAACATATGAACGGACTTTCCATGGCTCTCGAGAGGACGATTTCGGAGTTAAAGAGTGCGAATAACCAGCTTCTGATCGATATTGAGAAAAAGACGCAGATCGAGAATATGCGCACAGAGTTCCTCTCCAATGTGTCTCATGAATTAAAAACACCGCTTGCGCTGATTCAGGGCTATGCGGAAGGATTAAAGGAGTGTATCAATGAAGATCCGGAGAGCCGGGATTTTTATTGTGAAGTGATCATGGACGAAGCGGACAAGATGAACCGCATGGTAAAAAAACTTCTGACGCTCAATCAGCTGGAGTCGGGTGCGGAAAATGTTTCGATGGAGCGCTTTGATCTGACGGAACTGATACAGGGAGTTCTCCACGCGGCGGATATCCTGCTGGGCCAGAAGGGCATCCGGATTGTGGCGTGCCCGGCGGAGCCGGTTTATGTCTGGGCGGATGAGTTTATGGTGGAGGAAGTGCTGACAAATTATCTGAGCAACGCCATTCATCATGCAGGAGGAAAGAAAGAGATTGCCGTCCGCTGCGGGCGCAGGGATGCGCTTGTCAGGGTGAGCGTTTACAATACGGGGGATCCGATTCCGGAAAATGATCTTGACAAAATATGGACAAAATTTTATAAAGTGGATAAGGCGAGGACAAGGGAGTATGGCGGCAGCGGGATCGGGCTTTCCATCGTAAAGGCGACAATGGAATCGCTTCACCGCGAGTGCGGCGTGATCAATCGGGACGGCGGCGTGGAGTTCTGGTTTGAACTTGATGCAGAAAGTTCTTTTTTTGGGTTGCCATATTCACGATGAAATGCTAACATATAGGATAGTATACAGAAAATTTGTGAGGAGTCATATGAAAAGATCAAAATTACAGATGGCAGCCGTGGCGGTTCTTTCCGTTTTTCTGCTTGGGGGCTGCGGGGAAGCACCTTACGAACTGACGGAAAAGGAAGAGCGGATGATCGTCAATTACTCTGCACATATCGTGGGGAAGCACAACAGCTACCAGAAAGACGGGCTGGAATACGTGGATCCTGCGCTGCTGGAGGAGCCGGAACCGGTTCCGGAGACGGAAGAGCCGCAGCCGGTTCCGGAGACGGAATCGGATACGCCCCAGAATGGTGCGCCGGCAGCCGGAGGAAGCGGTGCGGAGCCGGTACAGGAGG
>CANDFU010000069.1 GCA_947384095.1 uncultured Roseburia sp.
AAGGATGAAACAGAAAAAGTGGTGGGATTATTCCGGAAAAAGGTGGAATTTTGACGGGTATATCTGTCTGCAGTACTCTGCGTTGTGGGGACTGCTCGGCTTGCTGGCAGTCAGATACGGGAATGACCTGCTTTTGAGCGTGTATGACCTTTTACCGGAAGCCGTCGGATTTGTCGTTGTCTGTGTGCTTACAGCAGTCGCAAGCGTGGATTTTGCCGGTTCCCTGATGGCGGCCTGGCATATGCAGGAGCGCCTTCCACGTCTGTTCGCATGGAACAGGAGTCTGCAGAAATGGACTTACCGGTTTGCATCAGCCGTTTCGGGACATATTGAGGAACGTATCGTGAGGGCTTATCCGGCGACCATGCAGGAAAAAGAAGCGGAAGAGGCCGAGGAAGGCGAGGAAAAATGCAGCCTGGCCGAATTGTTCTGGCTGTTTCTGATCGGGGCTTTTCTGGGGGATATCGTTGAAACTATTTTCTGCAGGATTACGGCGGGAGTCTGGATGAGCAGGAGCAGTCTGGTCTGGGGGCCTTTCAGCGTGGTCTGGGGGCTGGCGATCGCGCTTGTGACAGCGCTGCTTTATAAAGACAGGGATAAGCAGGAACACCATATTTTCTGGGTGGGTATTTTTCTGGGCGGCGCGTATGAGTATATCTGTAGTGTTTTTACAGAGATTTTCTTCGGGAAGGTATTCTGGGATTACAGTGCGATGCCGTTTAACCTGGGAGGGAGAATCAATCTTTTGTATTGCTTTTTCTGGGGGATTGCGGCCGTCGTGTGGATGAAAGGGCTTTACCCGAAAGTTACGCGCCTTATCGGGCTGATACTCAGAAAAACCGGGAAAATCCTGACGCTGTCTCTGACGCTGTTTATGACGGTCAATCTTTGTGTGTCGGTTCTTGCACTGATCCGGTATGATACGCGCTCAGCCGGGACGCAGCCGGTGCGACGGTGGGAACAGGTGATGGACGAGCGGTTTGACGATGAGAGGATGAAGCGGATTTATCCGAATGCGATTTCACAGTAAACCCTCAAGGCGGCCATTCGGGCGCCGCCAGGAATGAAAGCGGGTTTCCTGTGAGGCTGCGGGGGATAATCATTTAAAAAGACTGCAAAAACAGGAAAAAAAAACTTGCAATATTTTTTTTTCCTGCTATAATATAAGACATGCAGACATAGTATATCGGTAGTACATCAGCTTCCCAAGCTGAGGAGGCGGGTTCGATTCCCGTTGTCTGCTGTGAGAGCTGTAAAACATTTCAGAGAAAGTGTTTTACAGCTTTTTTTTCTTTCATAGGAAGGACCTTGATTTTAACAGAAGCTTTTTTGCCGCTGCCTTCTGTCGCCGCCAGGTGTAAAATGTGTGAAAGCCATTGTATATTATCTTTCGGGAAATAGCAATTCTGCAAGAAATTGTCTGCAATGGGAGAAATTGTATGGCGCAAAGCCGTACGACATAATTGCACTTGAGAAGTGTATTGTTTATAATAGAAAGAGGGAATCACGGCGCGGGGAAGCATGGTGAAAACAGTTGCCGGCGCGATATAAGCCCTGGGCAGCGGGCGGGGAGAGGTGTATCCTGCCCGATTACGGAAAGGAGACAAGGAAAATACAATGAAGGCAGAGACGATTGTACTGAACGAGAAAAGAAATGTGACATTAACTGCGTACATACAGGGAACGGGGAGCGATTTCCACTATGTCACAAGACGCCCGGCAGTCCTGGTGCTTCCGGGAGGCGGTTATCAGTTCTGCTCTGAGAGAGAGGCAGATCCGGTGGCGTCTGCATATCTTAAGGCTGGATATCAGACGTTTATCCTGCGCTATTCGGTGAGAGAGAATGCAGTATGGCCGAACCCGCTTGACGATTATGAGCAGGCGATGGAGACGATCCGCGAGAGAGCCGGAGAGTGGGGGATCTATAAGAATAAAATTGCGGTGATTGGATTCTCGGCGGGAGGTCATCTGGCTGCCGCTGCAGCCACGATGGCCAAAAACCGTCCGGATGCAGCGATTCTTGGTTATGCGGTGACGGGTATGGATGTAAAGGGATGCAATCCAAGTGCGCCGGACACGACGGGGGCTGTAGACAAGGATACCTGCCCGTGTTTTCTTTTTGCGACCCGGACGGATAATGTCGTTCCGATTGAAAACTCAATTCGTTTTATGAGTGCGCTTGTGGAGGCGGGCATTTCATTTGAAAGCCACATTTATGCCTACGGTCCGCATGGATTTTCAACCTGTGATTCATCGGTACAGAGTATTGATACGGAAATCTGTGCCCGTGTGCCGGGCTGGGTGGAGGACAGTATCGGCTGGCTTAGGGATGTGCTGGGGGATTTTGGGGATGGATGTATGACAGAACCGATCTGTCGGGCGCATGTCACGGGGGATTATGACATGTTTTTGTCGGTGGATGCCACGATGCGCTGCCTGATGCGCCATCCGGCTGCCGGGGCGGTGATAAAACCGATGATGAAGAAACTGATGCAGACGCCCGGCATTCCAAAGACGGACGGAAACATGGAAGAGTTTGTTCAGAAAATGCGGCTGCGGGATATTATGAATTACGTCGATGTGCCGGAGGACGAGATCGAGGAGTTGAATGAAAAGCTTCTTAAAATACCAAACAGCGGGCTTTAGGAGGCGACGGCAGATAAAAACAGTATTGAAACGAAAAGCATGCGTTTCAATACTGTTTTTTCTTGACGTTTTGTATTATTTGTATTAATATAGATAATACAAAAAGCTGAGGGAGGTGGAAGATGGTAATTGCGATTGACGTTGCGTCTCAGGTCCCTATATACAGGCAGATACGCGACCAGATCGTTCTTGGGATTGCCGACGGAAGACTTGCCGCGGGCGAACAGCTTCCGACGGTACGTGGTCTTGCGGAGGAGATCGGAATCAATTCCATGACGGTAAACAAAGCCTATCAGCTTTTAAAGCAGGAGGGATATATTGTGACGGAGCGCCGGAATGGCGCGAAAGTACGTGAGAGCTACAGCGGGGTGAAAGGACTGTCAATGGAGGCGGAAAGGGAACTTGCGCGGATTATTTCGGAGGCTAAGGTTGCAGGGATCACAGAGGAAGCATTTTTTGAAGTATGCAGAAAGTATTTTTAAGGAAGGGGCGTGTATGTGATGTTGCAGATGATGTTTTTTTTGACAATGTATCCGGTCGTGTTTATCCTCTATTTTGTCATGCGAAGCGCAGGACATGGAAAGAACGGGATGTATTTTGGAGTACACATGAAAGCAGAGTGGACAGAGGATGCCGGGATAAAGGAGATTGCAGCGGCGTATGACAGAGAGCTGAAAAAAATGATGATCATCTTCGCACTGATCCCGCTGATCACCTTTGTCATCCCATATTTTTCGATTTCGTTCAGCATCTGGATGATGTGGCTGCTGATGGTGATTTTCGTCCTCATGGTTCCTTATGCCAGAGGCAACAGCAGGATCAAGGCGCGCAAGAGGGAGATGAACTGGGGGAAAGCCGGGAGCGGCATGAGCTATACGGAGATAAAGAGCGCCGGAAAAGTGCGGTGTGTGAAGCCGGGGCCGTTTTTACTGCCGATCGTGCTGGGAGGAATTGCGGCGGCGGCCGGGATGTATCACTTTACGCGCAGCGGTCTGCCGGAATTCGGGATTCTTATTATCACTTTTGCCGTGCTCACGGGAGTCATTTTCTGGCTGGCAGTCTGGATGGACCGTCAGAAAGTCGAAGTGATCAGCAGCGAGAGCGAGGTGAACTTAAACTATGCCAGGGCCAGGAAAAATCTCTGGAAAAATATGTGGCTGATTCTGGCATGGCTGAACACCGTTTTTATGGTTATTGTTATGGCGGCAATCGAGATGGACCGGATGTCCGTGATCATGTGGGGCGGGGCTGTTTATACGCTGGCGACGCTGGCGCTGATGTATTACGTGTGGAGGAGGGTCTTAAAGGTAGAGCAACGCTATGGCGGACAGAGGGATCTTCCGGTGGAAGACGATGAAGACAACTGGCTCTGGGGAATGCTTTATTATAATAAAAACGACAGGCACGTTATGGTGAGCAGGCGTGTGGGAATCGGAACGACGATGAACCTGGCGACACCGTTTGGAATGGGATTTACGCTATTTGGCGCAGCCTGTCTTGCCGTGATCCCGCTGATGTGCGTCTGGCTTATCATGGAAGAGTTTACGCCGCTGCGTCTTGCGGTTGTCGGGGATACGCTGACGGCGACGCATATTAAGGTGGAATATGAGATCCCGGTGACAGACATCAGAGAGATTGCTTTGATTGATGAAAGACCCAGATGGTCTAAGGTGAGCGGGACAGGGATGGATAATCTGTGTAAGGGAACGTTTCATATCCGGAATGAGGGCAGATGCGAGGTTTTTTTAAATCCGCAGAATGATATTTTTCTGCAGATCGGGACTGAGGAAGGGATGTATTACATGAGCGCCGCGGATGACGAGGAAACACGGCAGATTTATGAACAGATTGCCGCTGGCGGCCGATAAATGCCCGCAGAAAGAAAAAGCGTCTGCTGCTTCGGATATTGCAGACAGAAACCGCAATGCGATTTTGCGCGGGATTCATGGAAAAGAAAAGCTGGCTGAAAAACCGGAATCGTGTTATCCTTATTTTACAGAGACTGACAGCCGGGATATTCCCGCGGAACGGAGGATAACAGATGCAGGATACGGATAATGCGCAGTATAAAAAAATGACGGAGACGCCGGTGCCAAAGCTGATTCTTATGCTTGGAATACCGACGACGATCAGCATGCTCGTCACGAGTATTTATAATATGGCAGATACTTACTTTGTCGGACAGATCAATACGAGCGCGTCCGGTGCAGTGGGCGTTGTGTTTGGCCTTATGGCAATCATCCAGGCGTTTGGGTTTATGTTCGGGCATGGGGCGGGGAGTATTATTTCCAGGCGGCTGGGGGCGCGGGACGTGGAGAGCGCATCGCGGTTTGCCTCAACCAGTTTTGCGTGTGCGGCGGTGACAGGCGGCCTGATCACGTTTTTCGGCCTGCTGTTTTTAGAGCCTTTGATGCGGCTGCTGGGGAGCACGGATACGATTCTTCCCTACGCGAAAACCTACGCGGCGTTTATATTGTGCGCCGCTCCGGTTATGACCTGCAGCTGTGTGCTGAATAATATTTTGCGGTATGAGGGTAGGGCGACGTTTGCGATGGTGGGGCTGACGACCGGAGGGATTTTAAATATATTCGGGGACTGGCTTCTGATGAGCCGTTTTTCACTCGGTGTGACAGGGGCCGGAATCTCTACCGCGGTATCGCAGGCGATCAGCTTTTTGCTTCTGCTGTATATGTTTGTGAGCCACAGGACAGAGAGCAGACTGTCTGTAAAATGGCTTTCGAGGGATCCGGGGGATGTGGCGCTGATCTGTAAGACGGGGCTGCCGAGCCTGATGCGCCAGGGACTATCCAGCGTTTCGACGATGGTGTTAAACGGCAGGGCGGGCGTATACGGGGATACGGCTGTGGCGGCGATGGCGATCGTTAACCGTATCTGTTTTCTGATCTTTTCGATCGGTCTTGGCATCGGACAGGGATTTCAGCCGGTATCTGCGTTCAACTACGGCGCGAAAAAATATGACCGTGTGCGGAAGGGGTTTTACTTTACCTGGATAGCCGGGGAAGTTCTGCTGGGTACGATTGCTCTTGCAGGGATGTGCGCGCCAGGGCAGCTCGTGGGATTTTTCAGAGATGATCCAAAGGTTGTGGAGATCGGGAGTTTTGCCCTTGTCGTCTCGCTGGCGTCACTGTTTTTTCAGCCGCTCTCGGTCTGCGCGAATATGATGTTTCAGAGTGTAGGGAAAAACGGAGTCGCATCCTTTCTGTCGAGTTTAAGGAGCGGGTTATTTTTTATACCTGTGATCCTGGTTCTGTCCGCATGCCTGGGGCTTACGGGGGTGGAGATATCTCAGACGGTGACGGATGTGCTGACATTTCTGGTGTCGGTGCCGTTTACACTGCGTTTTTTAAATGAGCTTAAGCGTCTGGAGGCGCGGGAGAAAAGCCGTTGAAATCCAGGTGAAAGCGTGATATGATCTGCATATAAGAAGGAAGACAGTGTAAGAAAGAAGGCGGACGGTTTCTTTTTTGCACCTGGCTTTGCGTCGGGGCCGCAAAGCGGGATTTATGTCTTCGAAATAAAGCGCTCCGGTATGGAGGATTCAGATGAGCAGAGCAGAGGTTTATTTTACGAAAGAAATTACACCGGAGGCGGTTATGGCGCTTTACGGAAAACTGGGGCGGAAGCTTACCGGAAAGGTTGCGGTAAAGGTGCATTCCGGCGAGGTGGGAAATCAGAATTTTATTCGTCCCGCATTCTGGAAACCGATGACGGATGCGGTGAAGGGAACGATCGTTGAGTGCAATACGGCTTACGAAGGCAGGAGGAATACCACGAAAGAGCACTGGGAGACGATGAAGCTTCACGGGTGGACCGATATTGCAGATGTGGATATCATGGATGAGGATGGGGAGATAGAGCTTCCGGTTGAAAACGGGAAACGGATCCGGAAAAATTATGTAGGCTCTCATCTGGCAGATTATGATTCGCTGCTGGTGCTCTCTCACTTTAAAGGGCATCCCATGGGAGGGTTTGGCGGAGCGCTCAAAAATATATCGATCGGTATCGCGTCTGCCCATGGAAAAGCGTATATCCATGGTGCGGGAGAGGAGGAGAAAATCTGGACGGCGGATCACGATCAGTTTCTGGAGTCGATGGCGGATGCGGCAGAGTCCGTTGTGAAGTATTTTGAAGGAAAGATTGTCTATATCAGCGTGATGTGCAATATGTCAGTCGATTGCGACTGCTGCGCGGTGGCGGCGGACCCGGAGATGGCGGATATCGGCGTGCTTGCGTCTTGCGATCCGGTTGCTCTCGACCAGGCATGTCTGGATCTGGTATATGCCAGTGAGGATCCGGGGAAAGCGCATCTGGTGGAACGCATCGAATCCCTGAACGGGGTCCATACGGTAGAGGCTGCAGCCGCGCTCGGAGTCGGCAGCAGAGAGTATGATCTGATCACGGTTTAAGAATGGCGAATGGCGTTCGAAAAAGCTTTCTGGAAGACAGCTGTCTCCAGAGGGCTTTTTTGTCATATAGGGCCATCGTCCGGGGCTTTTAGAGGAACCCCGTACTGCCCGTCCAGTGTCGGTATGGCTGTGCGTGTGAACACGCCCATCCAGGGCCATCGTCCGGGGCTTTCATAGTAAATTCTTAAGAATTTCTCAATGATTTGTGCAGATTGTGATTTCGCAGGGTCTGTTATAATGAATCAAACAGGCATTGGAAGGAAGCAGGATGATGAACGCACGGATACTTGTTGTGGACGATGAAAAAGAGATTGCAGATCTGCTGGAATTATATCTGGCAAACGACGGATTTACGGTATTAAAGTGTTATACGGCAGGAGAGGCGCTGCGCTGTGTCAGAGAGGAAGATATTGATCTTGCGGTGCTGGATGTTATGCTGCCGGAGATGAGTGGCTTTAACATCTGTAAGGAAATCAGGAAAACAGAATTGTTTCCGATTATCATGCTCACGGCAAAAGATGCGGAGATCGACAAGGTTACCGGGCTTTCGATCGGCGCGGACGACTATGTGACCAAGCCTTTTCTGCCGCTGGAGCTGATTGCGCGCATCAAGGCGCAGCTGCGGCGGAGCCGGCGTTATAATGCGGGGGAAGGCTGCACGGAGCAGGCGGCGGAGAAGCCGGAGGACCTTCTGGC
>CANDFU010000070.1 GCA_947384095.1 uncultured Roseburia sp.
AACAAAGAATCCGGCCCTGCCGGATTCTCCGCCTGCGGCGGGTCGCTTTTGCGACATACTTCTTCTCCGACGCAGTGCGATTCCGCCGGAGGGCTTTTTATTTCATAGGAAACCCAGATACTTTAGCGCTTCACAGCAACAAGGTCTTTCCTACTGAAAATAAACGGGGCGGAATGCCACATCCGCCCCGCTTCCCGCTGCCACTTTCTTATATCAGATTCCCCGGAAACTTCGGTATACCGTCAAACCCGGCCTTAAGGTCCGCATCGTCGGGTATGTAATCCGTCATCTCTCCGTTGTGGAACTTTTCATATGCAACCATATCAAAATAACCCGTTCCCGTCAGTCCGAAAAGAATCGTCTTCTCCTCTCCCGTTTCTTTACAGCGGAGCGCTTCATCGATCGCAACGCGGATGGCATGGCTGCTCTCCGGCGCGGGCAGAATCCCTTCGACTCTCGCGAACTGCTCGGCCGCCTCAAACACGGCTGTCTGCCCGACGCTTCTCGCCTCCATCAGTCCCTGGTCATAAAGCTCGGACAGAACGGAACTCATGCCGTGATAGCGGAGCCCTCCGGCATGGTTTGCCGACGGGATAAAGCCGCTCCCCAGCGTGTACATTTTTGCCAGCGGGCACACCATCCCTGTATCACAGAAATCATAGGCATATTTCCCACGGGTAAGGCTCGGGCACGATGCCGGCTCCACTGCGATAAAACGATAATCCGCCGCTCCTTTTAACTTTTCGCCCATAAACGGGGAAATCAGACCGCCGAGATTAGAGCCGCCTCCTGCACAGCCGATAATAATATCCGGCTGAATGCCATATTTGTCCATCGCCGTCTTTGTCTCAAGACCGATGACAGACTGATGCAGCAGGACCTGGTTCAACACGCTTCCGAGCACATAGCGATACCCCTGCGTGTGCGTGGCCACTTCCACGGCCTCCGAAATCGCACAGCCGAGGCTTCCCGTCGTTCCCGGATGCGCCGCCAGTATTTTTTTGCCCACCTCTGTCGTCTCTGACGGGGAGGGCGTCACCGAAGCTCCGTAAGTGCGCATGACCTCCCGGCGGAACGGTTTCTGTTCATAAGAAACCTTTACCATATAAACTCTGCAGTCCAGATCGAAATAGGAACACGCCATCGAGAGCGCCGTTCCCCACTGTCCTGCCCCTGTCTCTGTCGTCACGCCTTTCAGTCCCTGCTTTTTCGCGTAAAAAGCCTGTGCGATGGCAGAATTGAGCTTGTGGCTGCCGCTTGTATTGTTTCCCTCAAATTTGTAATAAATCCTTGCCGGGGTATCCAGCTTTTTTTCCAGGCAATACGCCCTCACCAGCGGCGACGGACGGTACATTTTATAAAAGTCGCGGATTTCCTGCGGAATGTCAATATAAGGCGTCGTATCGTCAAGCTCCTGACGGATCAGTTCGTCGCAGAACACCGGACGCAAATCCTCATATGTCATCGGTTTTAATGTCCCGGGATTCAGCAGCGGCGCCGGCTTTTTTTTCATATCGGCGCGGACGTTATACCATTTTTCCGGCATCTCCTGCTCCTCGAGGTAAATTTTATAAGGTATTTCTCTGTTGCTCATGGCAAATCTCTCCTTTTACAGTCTTTTCCTTCTTTTGTCCTCTGCCATTTTAGCAGATAAAAGTGCGCACCGCAATCTCTAATATTCTTTTGTCACATCGACAACGCCGTAAGCCTTTTTAAACACATCCAGATCCCTGTCATTTCGAATCAGCATGACCTCGTCAAATTTTCCCGTGTGAATATCTTTAAATCCCGCAACCTGCTCACCCGTACAGATGCTGCATTTTATCACTGCTTTCTGATTTGACGGATCAAAAATATGAGAAGGCTCCTTTTTCTTTTTCCGGAACATCCGTTTCCTCCTATTCTCCGTTCAGATGCTTTTTCACCCGCTGAATCAGCATATCGAGCGCAACCGGATTGTTGCCGCCTTCGGGTATGATAATATCGGCTCGCCGTTTACTTGGCTCCACAAACTGCTCATGCATCGGCTTTACTGTTGTCAGGTACTGTTCGATTACGCTGTCCAGGGAACGCCCGCGCTCTTTGACGTCGCGGATAATCCTGCGCAGAATGCGCACGTCTGCATCCGTGTCCACAAAAACCTTGATATCCATCAGTCCGCAGAGCTTGATGTCCGCAAAAATCATAATGCCCTCAAGCACGATGACCGGGGCGGGACTGACCGGTATGGTCGCATCGGAGCGGTTATGTGCGGAATAGTCATAGACCGGCATCGGAACAGACTTCCCGGCCTTTAACGCACAGATATGACCACACAGCAGCTCTGTGTCAAAGGCATCCGGGTGATCATAATTTAACTTTGTGCGCTCTTCATAACCAATTTCATCGTGGCGCTTGTAATAATTGTCATGGCGCAGAATGCTCACTTCGTCGCTGCCGAAGCTATCCACCAGACGGTTCGCCAGCGTCGTCTTTCCGCTGCCCGTTCCGCCTGCAATCCCTATCAGTATCGTATTCATTTCGTACCTTCTCCTTTTCTGGATTTCTCTTTTTATGATGAACCGGGCAGGAAAGAATTTCACCCTGCCCGGAGGGCTTTTTATTTCATAGGAAATCCAGATACTTTCGCGCTTCACAGCAACAAGGTCTTTCCTGTGAAATAAAGAAAAAAGGGCGCTTTCCCAAGCACCCTTTCTGTATTTTATGAAATCTGAAAAGCCGATAGTCGGACTCGAACCGACGACCTACGCATTACGAATGCGTCGCTCTACCAACTGAGCCATATCGGCTTATGTACCACAACTTGCGGCCACAAATGATATTATAGCGGAATTTCCGGAAAATGCAACACTTTTTTTAAAAAAATTTTTTTTCCAAAAAACTATTGACTTTTTCTGTAAATATCATAAAATCAGTTTATTGTTTGTAAACATATGATATATTTTTAGGATGATAACACCATTTATAAACTTCAGATACACCAGCCACTCTGGCTGCCCCCATTGCGGAAAGGACGGATTGCATGGATATCGGAAAACGAATGAAAGAATTAAGAACGCAGTATGGCCTGACACAGCAGGAGCTGGCGGACCGCTCCGAACTCACAAAAGGCTTTATCTCGCAGCTGGAGCGAAATCAGAACACCCCTTCCGTCGGCACGCTTTTAGATATCATACAATGCCTTGGCACCACGCCCGCCGAGTTTTTTGCAGACGAGGAACCGGAACAGATCGTTTTCGGCTGGGATGATTTCTTTGTCAAGGAAGACGAGGAAAAAAAGCGCATCATAGAATGGGTCGTCCCGAATGCGCAGAAAGACGCCATGGAGCCGGTACGGCTCACTTTAAAACCGGGCGGTTCCTCCGACGTCGATCTTCCCCATGAAGGCGAAGAATTCGGATATGTCTTAAAAGGCACTGTCCGTGTCAGCTACGGCGGTAAATCTCATTCCGTCCATGCCGGGGAAACCTTTTATTTCCGCGCCGGAAAACGGCACTATATCGAAAATACCGGCAGCCGGGACGCCGTGCTGATCTGGGTATCCACCCCGCCTACATTCTGATATCCGGGGCCGGTCACGAAACATACGAAAGGATGAATACTTATGAGCAAGAAATTAATTCATTTTATTGATATCACCAAATCTTACGGCGACAATGTCGTCCTTGACAAATTAAATCTCTATGTCCGGGAAAATGAATTTATCACACTGCTCGGCCCCTCCGGTTGTGGAAAGACGACGACACTGCGCCTTCTGGGCGGGTTTGAAACGCCCGATGCAGGTCAGATCGTTTTTGACGGAAAGGACATCACATCGCTTCCCCCCAACGAACGGAATCTGAACACCGTGTTTCAGAAGTATGCCCTCTTTCCTCACATGTCGATCGCGGAAAATATTGCTTTCGGTCTGAAAATCAAAAAGAAAAGCAAGGCTTATATTGACGATAAAATAAATTATGCACTCAGGCTGGTAAATCTTGACGGCTTTGGCAGCCGCGCCGTCGACTCCCTGAGCGGCGGGCAGCAGCAGCGTATTGCCATCGCCCGCGCCATTGTAAACGAGCCGAAAGTACTTCTTCTGGATGAACCGCTTGGCGCGCTCGATTTAAAACTGCGCCAGGATATGCAGTATGAGCTGATCCGTCTCAAAAATGAGCTGGGAATCACCTTTGTCTATGTCACGCACGACCAGGAAGAAGCCCTTACCATGTCCGACACCATAGTCGTCATGAACCAGGGGTATATCCAGCAGATCGGCACACCCGAGATGATCTACAATGAACCGGTCAACGCCTTTGTGGCCGATTTCATCGGGGACAGCAACATCATACACGGCACGATGATCTGTGATAAGACCGTGGAAATCCTGGGCACAAAAATTCCCTGTGTGGACGAAGGCTTCGGAACAAATAAGCCCGTGGACGTCGTTATCCGCCCGGAAGACGTGGAGATCACGGCGCCCGAAGACGGTTTTATGGCGGGCACGATCACGTCCGTCATCTTTAAAGGCGTCCACTATGAGCTGGAAATACTTGCAAACGGTTATGAATGGCTGGTACACACGACGAAATTTTATACCGTCGGGACCCATGTGGGAATACAGGTGATTCCGTTTAACATCCAGATTATGAACAAACCGGAATCAGAAGATGAGGAGGCAGTGGAAATCGATGCGTAGACTGATGAGACAGCTTCTGGCCGGACCATACATTGTATGGATTATCGGCTTTATCCTTCTTCCCGTCGCCGTCATCCTGTATTATGCGTTTACATCGGATACGGGCGGTTTTACTCTTGAAAATATCGCGGCGATCGCGGATCCCGTGCATGTGAAATCCATCGTGCTCTCCTTAAAGCTTGGATTTTCCTGCACCCTGGTCTGTCTTCTGCTGGCCTATCCGCTGGCCATGATTTTAAGCAGCTTTAAATTCCGCCATCAGAGCTTTGTCGTCTTTCTTTTCATCCTGCCGATGTGGATGAATTTTATGCTGCGCATTCTCTCCTGGCGTCTGCTTCTGTCAAACAACGGACTGATCAATACGTTCCTGGAGCGGGCCGGCATCGGACATGTAAAGATGCTGAATACCCCGGCGAGCGTCGTTTTCGGCATGGTCTATGATTTCCTGCCCTTTATGATCCTGCCCATCTACAATTCGATGGCCCGGATTAAGGATGATATTATCGAGGCCGCAAAAGACCTTGGCGCCAGCCATCTGACCATCCTGGTAAAAATCATCGTCCCGCTCACCCTTTCCGGCATTATCAGCGGCATCATCATGGTTTTTGTGCCCACATTAACCTCCTTCGTGATCTCCGATCTCTTAGGCGGCGGAAAAGTCCTGCTGATCGGAAACGTCATCGAACAGGAATTTATGCAGGGGACAAACTGGAATCTCGGTTCCGGGCTTTCTGTCGTGCTTATGATCTTTGTCATCGCGAGCATGGCGCTTATGAATATTTTTGATAAAGACGGAGGAGCCGCGGTATGGTAAAAAAAACGGTTTCAAGATGTTATCTGACAGTCATTTTTTTATTTTTGTATCTTCCGATCCTGGTACTGATTGTCCTCTCCTTCAATGACTCAAAATCAAGGGTATTGTGGGGAGGCTTCACATTGAAGTGGTATTTCTCCTGTTTTCGGGACGAAACGATTATGAGCGCGCTGACGATGACTCTGAAAATAACCGTCGCGTCAGCCGTGCTTTCCACGCTGATCGGGACGCTTGCCGCCATCGGCATCAGCGCGATGAAAAAAAATCACCGCGCCGTGATGCTTGGGGCTACGAATATCCCGCTCTTAAATGCAGATATCGTAACCGGAATATCCCTGATGCTATTATTTGTCAGATTTACAAACTTAGGGTTTGTGACGGTATTGATCGCACACATTACCTTTAACATTCCCTATGTAATTTTAAACGTGCTCCCGAAAATCAACCAGGCAAACCGCTACACTTACGAGGCCGCGCTGGACCTGGGCGCCTCACCGCTCTATGCGTTTTATAAAATCACCTGGCCCGAGATCAAATCCGGCGTGTTTTCCGGTTTCCTGATGGCTGTCACGATGTCGCTCGATGACTTTTCCATCACGTTTTTTACAAAAGGAGCAGGCGTCAACACACTTTCCACGATGCTCTACACAGAGCTCCGCAAGGGAATACGGCCGGAGCTGTATGCCCTCTCCACCCTGCTTTTTTTGCTGGCGTTTTCACTCCTGCTCGTCATGAATTATCAGTCTGACAGGGAGCTGCGCCATCATCCCACCGTCATCAGGAGGTCAAAATAAAATGAAACGATTTTCTCTCCTTTCTGCCGTTCTGCTCCTCGCATGCTTAAGCGTATGCGGCTGTGCCGGGGGAACAGACGGCCTTAAAGATTCCGCGGCGCAGGGAAGCGACACCCTTATCGTTCTGAATTATGGAAAATATCTGGATGAAACCGTCATCCGGATGTTTGAAGAAGAAACGGGCATCGACGTCAAGCTGGAAGAATACGAAAGCCCCGAAGAAATGTACACAAAATTTAAGGCCGGTTCCATCGCCTACGACGTCGTCTGCACCTCCGAATACATGGTGGAACGTCTGATCAGCGAAGGGGAGGCAAACGAGATCGATTTTTCCCGTTTTACTTATTACAAAAATCTGGATCCGGATATTATCGACGCGACAAAAACATTTGATCCGGAAACGAAATATGCTTTGCCCTATTTCTACGGGACTCTTGGCATTCTCTATAACACGACCATGGTTTCTCCGGAAAAAGTGACGACCTGGAATGTGCTCTGGGATGAAACCTACCGGGATTCCATTATTATGCAGAATTCCGTGCGCGATACTTTTGTGCCGGCGCTGCGCCTTTCAGGCTCTGACATCAACACCGAAAACCCGGACGAGCTTACCGCTGCCGCGGATCTTCTCATCCGCCAGAAGCCCATCGTCTACGCCTATTACGTGGATGAAACCGCCGATGAAATGGCTGCCGGAAACGCAGCGATGGCGCTCGTCTATTCCGGGGAAGCCGCTTACGCAAAAGAACTGAATGAAGATCTGGATTACAGCGTTCCAAAAGAGGGCTCTAATCTCTGGATTGATTCCTGGTTTATCCCGAAAAGCTGTAAAAATCAGGAAAACGCAGAAAAATTTCTTGATTTCCTCTGTCGCGCGGACACTGCGATGCTGAATTTTGAGTACGTCTGGTATGGCACGCCCAATCTCAAAGTAAAAGAGGCGCTCGATGAAGATACCCTTGCGGACGCAACCATTTTCCCCACGCCGGAAATTCTCGCGGACTGCGAAGTATTCCGTCAGTCCGGGCCGGATACGACCGCACTCTACAGTTATCTCTGGAAAAAATTAAAGTCAGAATAAGCTTGCTTTTTCAGGAAGACTATGCTAAAGTGAATCCACGCATATCTGACATGCAGCCTTCCCCGTTTGCATTGATCGAAGCAAAATTCCCCCGCATCTCTGCGGCATCCGCCGCAGATTCGGAGGAATGATTATGAACTATCAGGAATTTATTACACACATCTGCCGCACTCTGCAGGAGCATCTCGGCCCGGACGCGAGGATTGCGGTCCAGGACATCACCAAAAACAACGATACTCATCTGGACGGACTGACCGTCCTTTCCGACTTATGTAACTTCTCGCCCACGATCTATCTGAATCCTTATTTCCGGCAATACAAAGAGGGACGACGCCTCGATGACATCTGCCGTGACGTCCTCTCTGTCTATTTAAAATACCGCCCCTCCGGCAGCAT
>CANDFU010000071.1 GCA_947384095.1 uncultured Roseburia sp.
CCTGGGCAGAAGATGATTTTCGTTCCGTAAACGGGCAGATCGAATATCTTCTGACTGAATGTGTACGTCAGAGAAAGAAAAACGGAAAGTATGTTTCAGAGGAGCTGGATAAACCATTGGAAATCGATATAGAATAAGAGGAGCACCGGCCGCAGAAGCGGCGCAAACATTAAAAAGAGCCGTTCCCGTCCCATTTGCTGAAAGCACAGGGGACGACAGCGGCTCTTGTGTTATGTTCAGAACAATTCAGACGCCGTAACATGACATACATAAAGGTTACGGAAAACAGCCTTGCAAAAGAGGAAGGATTCTTATATGATGGGAGAGAAGGAGGGTAAGTAAATGATAATAAGGGATCAGAAAAAAAGAAAGAAGCTGCTTTGTGCATTGCTGGCAGGAGCCGTGATTGTGTGCGAAGCGGGCGGTGCGGTCTGTGTGAGCGCTTCCGGGACAGAGGGGCAGAAACAGAGAGGGGCTGTGGAAGCATCTGTTGACGGAGTCGCGGACATGGCCCCGGAGTCCGGACGGGAAGCAGCGCCGCAGCAGAATCCGGGCGAGGAGCTGAAAGTAAAAGAGGATATGGGAACGGAACCGGGGGCCGGGGATGAAACAAAGTATCTCGGCGTGGAAAATCCGGGGGAGGCCTATGGGACAGGGACTGCCCCGGATCCGGCCGGAGAGGGCCGGCAGGGTGTAACGCCGGGGGATAAGGCTTCCGGGAAGCTGTTCGAGGAAAACCGGGAGCAGGATCCGGACCGGGAGAGCGTCCTGAGAGGCAGTGCGGCCGTGGCGCAGCCGGGAAAGACGTATGCGGATGCGCTGGAATTAAAGCCGGACACGGTTTTTACCGCGGTCACAGGAACGGCGCGGGAGCGGACACACTGGTACAAATTTACGCTGTCAAAGCCGGGAATGGTGTCGGTGACATTCGACCATGTCCGGATAACGGGTCAGGTTAATACCGGTCAGCTGAACGCGAAGGCCTGGGAGATTGTCTTTTGCGCGGATGCATCGGGAAACGGGATGTATACAAAGACGAGCGGAGTCAATGACACCAGTGTCAGGACAACGCCGGCAGGGCTTGCCGCAGGGACGTACTATATTAAGGTGGAAGGGGATCTGATTGTTCCGGAAAAAACGCCTTATTCAATCCGGATCAATTATGAGGAAGCCGTCTGTGAGACAGAGCCGAATAACTCTCTGGCCGCGGCGTGCCGGCTTCCGTTTCATACGGTGGTGAGCGGGAGCCTGATGGGGCTTCTGACGAATCCTGCAGATTATTATGATTATTACCGGGTGACAATGGAGAAACCGGGAGCACTGCAGGTGGAGTTTGCGCACGATGTGATTGCCGGAAGCGAGACGACCGCGGTATACCAGATTTCGGTGCTGGATAAAAACGGAAATGAACTGATGAGCCGGACGAGCAGGGGCGGGGAGAACGTTGTGAAGACGCCGCAGATCGGGCTTGCCGCGGGAAACTATTTTATAGAAGTGAAAGCGGCAATGGGGAATGCGGCAGCCGGTATCGGCGGAAATGTGGCTGCGGCTTATGAGAACGCCTATCGGATCAGGGCAGACTATACTCCCGGGAACTGGGAGCAGGAGAGCAACGACTCTTTTTCCACGGCCAATCCGATCAGGAGCGGAAGAGAGTATACGGGAAGTATACATAAAAGCGCCGGGAATGTGATTCCGGGGATTTCCGGCGGCGGGGACAAGGATTATTACCGGATCGAGCTTGCGAAAGCAGGGTATCTTCAGGTAAAACTGACGCATGAAGACACGGGCACAGGGGAAGAGATCTTAAAGGTGAGAGTGTACAATGCGGGTTATAAAGAAGTAGATACTTTTTTAAGCCGTGGTATGGAAACCGCCATAAAAACGCCGAAAATCGGTCTTCCCAAGGGGAGCTATTATATCGTGGTGGAGGACAATGCCAGAGGGTATCTTGGAAATTATGGACTGACCGTGACGGCAAAAGAGGCGTCCGGCTGGGAGACGGAGCCGAACGGGTCGTCGTCTTCGGCCGATCAGATCAGGGTCGGAAAGGAAGTGACAGGCGTCAGCCGGTCCATATCGGACAATGACTGGTTCCGGTTTACGCTGGATAAGGCTTCCTATATCAATTTCAGCATCACACATGCAAAGGCGGATTCCGTAGACATGGCGTGGTATGTCACGCTTCTCGACGAGAATGGAAGGCGCGTCAGTTATAAATCAAACGGATATATTTACGCATACGCGAAAGACCACTATGCGGAGTCTGCGTCTGCGACGCTGGGCAAAGGAACTTATTATATCAAGGTGCAGCCTGCCGACAGCGTCGGTGTGGGCATGGAATATCGTCTGAGCGTCAACCGGGTAAAGGCTGTACAGCCTCAGATTACCAGCGTGACGTCAAAGGCTTATAATAAGTTAAAGGTGAGCTGGAAAGCTGTGCCGGGGGCGGAGCAGTATATTCTTTACCGCAGTACCTCAAAAAAGGGTACATACGAGAAAGTCCGGACCATCGGAAATATTGCGACGACGAGCTGGACGGATACAAAGGTTTCCACGGGCAAAACTTATTACTATAAGATGAAAGCGACTGTGAAAACGGGCAGCGGCAGTAAAACGGGAAAAGCCTCTGCGGCTGTCTCGGGAAGAGCGGTTCCGGCGGCTGTGAGCCTTAAAATAACGACGCCTTCTGCCGGGCAGATTAAGCTGAGCTGGAACAAGGCCGCGGGAGCGGACGGGTATGAAATTTACCGCAGCACGTCCGGAAACGGAAAATATAAAAAAGTGAAAGTGATATCAAAGGGAAACGTAAAGACATACACACAAAAAGAGCTGACTTCCGGAAAAACGTATTATTATAAGGTGCGCGCTTTTTGCAGGGTGAATGGCAAAAAGGTATATGGGAGTGAGTCCAAAGTCGTTTCGAAGAAAGTGAAATAGACCGGAGGCCGGATTCCTGGTTCTTTGGACATTGCATGGAAAACAGATAAATGTTATAATTCCGGGAAGAATGTATAGAAGGTAAAGGAGAAAAGAAGCGGCGTGAGGAGAAGAGACCAATATAAACATCTGCTGAACGGAATAGCAAATCTGCTGATGCTGGCATTTCAGACTGTGATTTTCGGTATTATCTGGTATCAGATTTATGAGCCGTCCCTGGCGGAGTCGGCGCGTTTCTGGCGGCGCGGAAACTGGGCGGTGATCGGTATTTATACGCTTTTTGTGTTTTTTTTCACCCGGATTTTCGGAGGATACCGCATCGGTTATCTGCGGATTACGGATATCTGCCTTTCACAGCTTCTGGCTGTTTTCTGTGCAAATGTCGTGGCCTATTTTCAGATCTGTATCGTTGCCAAAGATTATATGGCCGTCTGGCCGCTGATTGCCATGACGGGGATTGAGGCGGCCGCCATCGTTCCGTTTGTGTATGCGGTCCGCTATATCTATGTGAGGCTTTATCCGCCGCGCAGGATGATCGTTATTTATGGAAATTATCCGCCCGACGATCTGATCGCCAAAATCAATACCAGAAAGGATAAGTATAATATCTGTGCCTCCATCAGTTATGTGGTAGGGTATCAGAAGCTGTATCCGCTGATCAGGGAATACAATGCGGTTGTGTTGTGCGATCTTCCGGCGCAGGCGCGGAATCAGATTATGAAGTATTGTTACCAGGAATCCATCCGCACCTATGTGACGCCAAAGATATCTGATGTGATTTTAAGGGGGGCGGATGACATCCATTTATTTGATACGCCGCTGCTTCTCTCGCGCAACAACGGGCTCTCGATCGATCAGCGTTTCGCGAAGCGGATTGTGGATATTGTGTTTTCCCTCGCGGGGCTGATCGTTCTGTCGCCGTTTATGCTGATCACTGCGGCTGCGATTAAAATATACGACAGGGGACCGGTCTTTTATAAGCAGGAGCGACTGACCAGGGATGCTGAAAAATTTGAAATCATCAAATTTCGCAGCATGTCGATGGATTCTGAGGAAAAGGGGGCCAGACTGGCTTCGAAAGGAGACCCCCGTGTGACGCCGGTCGGGAAAGTCATCCGCCGGATCCATTTCGACGAGATACCGCAGCTGATCAATATCCTGAAAGGAGATATGTCTTTTGTCGGCCCGCGGCCGGAGCGGGAGGTCATCGCGGAAAAGTATCTGGAAAAGATACCGGAGTTTGTGCTGCGTCTTAAAGTGAAGGCCGGGCTGACCGGTTATGCCCAGGTATATGGGAAGTACAACACTACGCCTTACGACAAGATAAAGCTGGATATCACGTACATTGAAAATTATTCCATCTGGCTTGATTTTAAACTGATCCTTATGACGGTAAAGGTTCTTTTCCAGAAAGAAAATACGGAGGGGGTGGACAAAGAGCAGAAGACAGCGATCCGATAAGCTTATTTTTATCCGGGCGGCATAAAAGAGGGCAAGTCCTCATAAGATGTGTTAGCTGGATAGAAAAACAGGACAGGAGTAGATGAGTGATGGCGGAGCTGTATGAAAAAAATGAGACCAGACGAGGGGGCAATGTTCTTGAAGAGGAAGAACGGCAGTCGGCTGTATCCTGCTTTATCGCGCAGTTGAATGACCCGTTGATTTTTATCCTTTTTGTGGCGGCGGCAGTTTCTCTTTTGCTGAGAGAGTTCGGCGATATGCTGATTATTCTGGCGGTTGTCATACTGAATGCGCTCATAGGCGTTATTCAGGAGGGAAAGGCGAAACGGGCGCTGGATTCGCTGAAAGAGATGACAAGTCCTCATGCGCTGGTGCGTGAAGGGGAACATGTGCGGGAGATTCCGGCGGCAGACCTGATCCCGGGAGATCTCGTCGTGCTGGAGGCAGGAAGACAGGTTCCGGCAGACTTAAGGCTGACGGAGACAGTGAGCCTTAAGATCGAGGAGTCGGCGCTGACAGGGGAATCCGTCCCGGTTTCCAAAAACACGACGGATAGATGCGAGGCGTTTATGTCCACCAATGTGACGTACGGGCGCGGGGAAGGCGTCGTGACGGCGATCGGCATGGACACCGAGATCGGAAAGATCGCGCGTATGATTAAGGATGCAAAGACAGAGATGACGCCTCTGCAGAAACGCCTTGCCGACCTGGGCAAAATATTAAGTTCGGTTTCGGTATTTTTGTGCATGCTGCTCTTTGCGCTTGCTGTTCTGCAGAAGCGGGATGTGGGTGAAATGCTGATTACGGCGATATCACTGGCGGTGGCCGCGGTTCCGGAAGGGCTCCCGGCAATCGTGACGATGGTGCTTGCCTTAAGCGTCTCCCGCATGGTAAAGGTTAACACGATTGTGAAACGTCTTCCGAGTGTGGAGACGCTGGGGTGTGTCGGTGTTGTATGTTCGGACAAGACAGGGACGCTTACGCAGAATCGTATGACGGTTGTGAACTGTTATGCGGACGGGAGGACGGTAAAACCGGCGGAGCTCGAGCTGAAACGCGATCTCGATTTTATTTACGGTTATGTGCTGTGCAACGATGCGTCCCTGAAAGACGACGCCAGGCGCGGGGACCCGACGGAGCTGGCGCTTCTGGATATGGCGGAGCCGTTCGGTATCAGTCGGGAAGAGCTGGAGGGACAACTGCCGCGCAGAGCGGAGATTGCGTTTGATTCCGGGCGAAAGATGATGTCGACACTTCATGGGGACGGGAATCGGACGTTTTCCTATACAAAGGGGTCGCCGGATGAAGTCCTTTCGCGCTGCCGGCATATCCGCGCGGGCGGCGTAAAGCAGCCCATGACGCCTCTGCAGAAAAAGAAAATATACGGGGTGATCGCAAAGTTTACCGGCAGGGGATTGCGTGTGCTGGCGCTTGGAATGCGGGAAAATGCGCAGGGTCTGTCGGAGGACGGGCTGATTTTTTTAGGCCTTGTCGGCATTGCGGATCCCGTCAGGCCCGAGGCGGGGGCGGCGGTACAGGAGTTCTGCCGCGCCGGCGTGAAGACGGTTATGATCACCGGCGACCGCATGGATACGGCGTTTGCGATTGCAAAAGAACTCGGTATTGCGGAGAAAGAGGAAGAGTGCCTCTCCGGCGAAGAACTTGCCAGGATGGATGATGAAGAGTTAAGGCGCCGTATTCCGGAGCTCAAAGTGTTTGCCCATGTGTCGCCGGAGCACAAGGTTCGCATTGTTTCCGCGTGTAAGGAGAACGGACAGATTACCGCGATGACCGGGGACGGTGTAAACGACGCGCCGTCGCTGAAATCGGCGGACGTCGGCATTGCAATGGGGATGGCGGGGACGGACGTGGCAAAGAATGCGGCGGATATCGTGCTGACGGACGATAACTTCGCTACAATTGCGAAAGCGATCGCACAGGGAAGATGTATTTATGAAAATATTCGTAAGTCGGTGCTGTTTTTGTTGTCGTCCAATTTCGGCGAGATTATCACAATGCTCGCTGCAGTGGCATGCGGACTGCCTGCGCCGTTGAAATCGAGCCATATTCTATGGATCAATCTGATCACGGATTCCCTGCCCGCGCTTGCGCTGGGAATCGACGTAGAGGAAAACAAAAGTTATATGGACCGGCCGCCAAGGCATAAGGATGAGAGCCTGTTTGCGGGCGGCGGGTGGAGCTGCACCGGCTTTTACGGTGTGCTGATCGCTGCGATCAGTATCGCGGCATTTTTACAGCTTCCGGTAAGCCTTCTTCTGAAGGATGGCGGGCCTGTGACGCTTGCCGGGCTCAGGGCAGTACTGGGGAATCCCGTGATATTGAACCGGTGCCAGACGTATGCGTTTACGGTGCTGGGAATGGCGCAGCTCTTTCATGCGGTCGGAATGCGGGATGTGGAGATTTCCCTGTTCCGCATGAATCACCTGGAAAATCGTCTGATGCTGGCGGCCTTTGCAATAGGGCTCGGGCTTCAGATGGCGGTGACGGAGATCCCTTATTTTATCGCTCTTTTTGGAACAAGCCGGCTTGATCTTTTCGACTGGGTCAGACTCCTGGTCCTGGCGTCCATGCCGTTGCTTGCACATGAGCTTCTGCTTCTCTGCTCGTTTACGGCGCAGAGATCGACTTTGACAGAGGCATCCGGAGATGCCGGCCGGGGTGCGAAATGTGGCGCGGCGTCTGCCGCACAGACAAAACGGTATAAGGGATGGCATTGAGCCGGACGGGAAGGAACATCGGAAGCGCCAAAAGGCGCGGCGGGGACAGACGCGGAGGAAAAGAGATGGATGGAAACACGCACAGGAAGGAAGGCGCAGGGGCAGACTGGTCCGGATGTGATGCGTCGGCAGGCACGTTGCTGCGCCTGGCGCGTCTTCGCGCAGGCATGGAGCTCAAAGAGGTCTGCACGGGGATCTGTGTCACGTCATATCTCAGCAAGATTGAGCGTGGAAAAGTACGGCCGGATGCCGGGATCCTTGGACAGTTGTTTGAACGTCTCGGGATCCGGTATGAGACGGATCTGGCATTTTTAAAGGAATGTGAGGCACAGACGGAGGCGTATTTTTTCCGGCAGCGGTACGGGCTGGATACGCTGGAGCCTTATCGGAATTTAAAGGCAGATGCGGACAGACTCGTCTATTCGCCTCTCGCTGTCGACTGGCTTCTCATTCTGGGATTTGAGGAGGGCGGGGGGAGGGACCTCCTTGGAAAACTGGAGGAGAATATGACGCGCAGGCAGACCGCGTATTTGTATATTCTCAGGTCGGCGGATCGA
>CANDFU010000072.1 GCA_947384095.1 uncultured Roseburia sp.
ATTCTGGACAGGCACGGGCAGCTTTTTACCAAACTCCCGTAAAGACGATTTATCTGTCAGCCCATAAAGCAGGCCAAACAGCCTGTACCGTATTCCTCTCCGCTGTTCAAAATATGGATTATTAATAAACTGAATGTGATTGATAGCCACGACGCTGGAATTCACAACTTCTTTTAGTAAAACCCTTCGAAACTCTTCCGTCCGCATACCATATCTGTTCCTCCAGGCTCTCTCGGTTTTTTTCTCTGGCAGCCGTCTGTAAACCGCGACATAAACTGCCTGAAAATACTGCGGATTCTTCAGCAATTCATATCTGGATATATCCACAATCTGCGGATGATTTGCCACATCACTCAGAAAAGTGGATTTTCCATATGCAAATTTCCTGCCAGCCTTTTCAAGATTATCTGCAACAACATCGTAAATCCCTTCATATACCTGCATTTTTTTCTCCCGAAACATCATTTCATTTATATACCGGTAACAGTATATACGCTTGCCATACAATATACAAGTCAAAATTTTTCTACAGCTGATGTAATCGCTTTAATGTATTGGCAAGTTACCACAGCCAGTTCATATTCTTTAAATTCTTCTGTCTTCTCCGGAAGAGACAACGCATTTTCTATTTTTTCGCGCCACTCCTTCACAGAAAAGGGATCATCTACATATACGGCTTTTCCCTTTGTCACTTCTTCCAGGCATGACCTTCTTGTCATCACCACCCTTTTTCCCTTTCGCATCGCTTCGATCGGCGGCATTCCAAACCCTTCAAAAATGCTTGGGAACAAAAACAGGCGACAATTCTCATACAGCCAGTCTCTTTCCTCGTCTGAAACATATCCGGTAAGTATTACGCGGTCTCCAATCCGGTAACGATTCAATTTTTCTCTAATCTCCTCCTCCTGTCCGCCTACACCGCTGATTACGAGCATTGCTGATTTCTGTGTCCTCATGACCTGCAATATCGTATCCAGATTCTTATGAGGCAGCATAGAACTGACACAATAAAAATAAGCCCCCTTTTTAATAGGATACTTCTGCTCCATAACATCTTTCTTCTCACTCGCAGACGACGTGCAGACAGGATTATATATCGTGAAAACTTTTTTTCTTACAAATGGATAATTTCTTATGAGATCTTCCCTGCAGAAATCTGAAACTGTAATGATTTTTTTTGACGTCCTGCAGGTATGCCACCAGGAATATCTGAGAAACCATCTTTTCACTACAGAAAAATACTCCGGATAATGACGTGCCTGAAGATCATGTATCACACTCACATATGGAATTTTACTCCGGCATGCGGCCGGCTTGCTATACACCGGAATAAACATGACATCTGCCCTGCAGTATTCTGCCATTTTGTTCAGATGCAGGTTCTCCCACAGGATACGCCTTGCCTGACTTGCAGATTGTATCCTGCACAGCTGCAACCGCATTCTGGCGCTTGCGTATCTTTGAAAGCTGTCCATATTATCTTCCGTGACCATTAACACATATTCGTTTTCCTCATCAAACGTGGAAAACCCATCCAGTAAGTTCCTTATATAGGATTCTGTTCCGCCGCACTTTCCCACTCTCACCCACAGCAAATCTATGCCGATCCGCATCTTTCCCCTCCAACCGACGTCTATACAAGACGCCCATAGTATTGCCAGATATGATCATCCAATCAGAAACTTCACAACCTCAATGGCCACACATTCCAGCAGATACCATCTGCTATAACCATTTGCCCGATAGCAATACCGATATCTGTCTTTGATTCGCATTCTTGCCGCCTGGAAACTTTTCCTGTTACTGACGCCTCCCATCTTAAAATCAGCCAATACCTTATCCACCACGACGATTTTTATTGGCAGTCTGCGCATTCTGAGATAAAATGCATAATCATCGTGAATCCCCTTATTCAAAAATGGATATTTTTTATACAATTCAGCTCTCACAAACATCGTCGGATGATTCCAGTCTCTTGATGTCTGAAATTTACGGATCCGTGCCTTTTTTACAAAAGAACCACCGTCTGTTCTATAAATACGGATATTTCCAAACATGACTCCACAGCACTCAGTCTCAAATACATTTTTTACAGTCTTTATCGTCTCCGGCTCATACCAGTCACCACAATTTAAAATCCCTATAATATCTCCCCCCGACAGACGTATCCCCTTATTCATTGCATCATAAATACCTTCGTCCGGCTCACTGATAATATGATAATCAATTCCCGCTTTTTCCATTCGCCAACGGTACGTTTCTGCTATTTTCACTGTCTTGTCATTGCTCTTCCCGTCAATAATCCAATATTCAATCCCACTTTCATTTTGCTGCAGGACAGAATCTATTGTACGTTGAATTTCCCCCTCACTATTGCACGATACCGTGATAATACTAACTCTCATTTTTCTCCGTTCTCCGTATACTCTCATCTAACCCATACTTTCGGTAATTCCCTCCCTGATATATACTCATATCCATCTCATACATAAGACTGCCAAAAGCCTTCCTGATAATCCCGCCTGCTCTCCCCGGCATTTTTTTTCCAAGTTCAACGGCAGGAATAAGCAGCTTAGTACTCCTGCTTTTTTTCCCGTGCACTTTTGCAATCTCAGATATGAGTTCCGATGTAGTGACATACTCGCCGTTTTGCGGAAAAAAAACTCCTGCATCGCCATTTTTAACCAGAAGACACAAAAATTCACAGAGATTTTCAATATACAACACACTGCGCCTGTTCTGGTAATCCGGAAATACTGGCAGTTTCACAGCAAACCGGGCCAGCGTCCGATAGTTTCCCCTGCACGCCGCCCCATATATCATCGGCGGACGAAGGATTGCCAGACTTGTCTGTCCGGCACGCCCCCGTTGATCCGGATTATGCGCCCTCTGCGCACATTCTGCATTCGTTGAAAACAATTTCTTCAGTTCCTGTTCCGCCCTCCATTTACTATCGCCGTAAAAATTCGACGGCGCCGGTTCCGTTTCCTGTGTGATAATCCGGCTCTTTCCTTTATCACTACAGTCTCCGTAAACAATAATACTGCTGAAATATATATATTGACTTACACCCGCATCAATTGCCTTTTTTGCCGCAAGACATGCAAGATTACAATTTATTTCATAATATTCGCGTTTTTCCTCTTCTCTCAGATCACCAATATCAGCATGCGCCTTTCCGGTAACATTGATCACGCTGTCATAGACAGACCAGTCCATTTTCTGCCATGCATCCCCACGCAGACTGATACTTTCTGCCTGCAGCCTTCCATTCTCATTGGCTTTCACATAACTTTGAAAAGAGGCGCCAATATAGCTACTGGCACCTAGAATTAAAACTTTTTTCATTTTTTCTTCATCCTTCCGGTACCGCCTTCCACAACGCCGTCTGCTTTCAGAACCACTCCGAATGTTCCCAGAAAACACTTTACATCAAATAAAAAAGACATCCTTTCAACATACTCTCCATCCAGCCTTGCCTTCACCGAAATTTCCAGCTCATCACGTCCGTTAATCTGTGCCCATCCTGTAAGCCCTGGAAGCACATCATTTGCTCCATATCGTTCGCGCTCTGCAATCAGATCTTCCTGATTCCAAAGTGCAGGCCTCGGCCCTACAAAACTCATATCTCCTTTTAAAATATTGAAAAGCTGGCTAAGCTCATCGAGTGACGTTTTCCGCAAAATTCTCCCACTCCTTGTGAGAAAAATCTCCGGATCCTTCAGCAGATGCGTTGGCATATCCTTCGGCGTATCCACACGCATCGTCCGGAATTTATAAATAGTAAAATAAGTCCTATGGATTCCTACCCTCTTCTGTTTAAAAAGCACAGGCCCCGGCGAATCAAGTTTAATCGCAATACAAATCAAAAGCAATATCGGTGATAACACCGTCACTGCCGCAAAAGCAAGAATAAAATCCATCATGCGTTTGAACTTTACATAACTTCTCTGATTCTTCGTCAACACATGCTTTTTTTCCATTCACTCATCCTCTTTTCCCCATGTCTTACTTCCTTAACCTCTGGCCCCTTCTTCCGGATGATAAGTCGGCACAATCTGCTTTACCCATTCCCTGATATCATCTGGTTCCGTCACAACATAATTTTTCAATTCTTCGAGCTGTTTTATAAACTTCTCTTCATCCATCTCAATCGGACGGCCGATATGGATCAGTTTGTTGGCTGTCTCCTGCATCCCCTCTTCCCGCATCAGCATTTCTTCATAAAGCTTCTCGCCCGGCCTGAGTCCAGTAAAAACAATCGGAATGTCATCATCCGGCCTGTGTCCGGAAAGAAGTATGAGATTCCTGGCCAGATCCAGAATACGTACTGGTTCTCCCATGTCCAGGATAAAAATTTCCCCGCCTCTGGCATATGCCCCTGCCTGCAGGACCAAAGAGACTGCTTCCGGAATTGTCATAAAATAACGTACAATTTCGGGATGCGTCACAGTCACCGGTCCACCCTGCTCAATCTGCCGGCGAAATAATGGAATAACGCTGCCATTACTCCCCAGCACATTTCCAAAACGAACTGCCACATACTCTGTCTGAGACCTTTTATTATAAGTCTGTATAATCATCTCACAGATACGCTTGCTCGCGCCCATTATATTTGTAGGATTTACAGCCTTATCCGTAGAAATCAGCACAAAACGCTTTACCTGGAATCGATCTGCTGCCTGCACCATCTTCCATGTCCCAAGCACGTTATTTTTAATCGCCTCGTTCGGACTGTCTTCCATCAATGGGACATGCTTATGGGCCGCTGCATGGTAAATAATCTCTGGACGATACGCTCTGAAAATGCACTCCATACGATTCGTATTGCGCACGGAAGCAATCAGTACAATCAGCTCCAGCTCCGGGAAATTCATCCTAAGCTCATTCTGTATATCGTATGTCGTATTTTCATAAATATCCACGATAATTAACTGACTAGGTTCGTGGCCGGCAATCTGCCGACACAATTCGCTTCCGATCGATCCGCCTCCCCCTGTCACCATAACCCGCTTTCCAGACACATATCCCATTATGGAACTCAGATCTACCGACACAGGCTCCCGGCCCAGCAGATCATTGACGTCAACATCTTTTAACTTGCTGATACTGACCTCCCCATTTACCAGCTGATACATTCCCGGAAGACGTTTTAACTCACAACCTGTTTCCTTACAGATATCAAGAATCCCCTTGATCTGTTTCGGAGAAGCAGACGGCATGGCCACAATGATTTCATGCACATGCAGTTCCTGTGCTTTATCCAATATACTGCTTCGATCCCCGACCACTTTTGCACCATGAATATAATTCCCTATTTTGGCATTGTCATCGTCTATCACTCCGACCACTTTTTTCTTGACGTAGCTGCTGTTGTTTATTTCTTTAATAAGCTGATTTCCCGCGTCCCCGGCGCCAATAATCAATACATTGCGACGATATGTCCCGTTCTTATACATGATTTTAAGCGATCGCAATCCCCTGTATGAGTAACGGCATCCCATAATAAGGAGCATCAGAAAAATACCGTACAAAATATAAAAACTTCTTGGAACCGGAAACAAATCTCCCCAGTTACGTACAAGTATTACTGCAATTGCCAAAAACGTATCCAAAATACATGCGGACACAATATACATCATTTCCAATGCCCCTGCATAGCTCCAGAGACTTGAGTATAGCCGTAAAAACCAAAAAACTGCCAGCGTCACAGACATCAGATACGGCAGCGATCTCCAGACTTCGTCCAGATATTGTGCCGGAATCCCCGACAAATGAAAGTCAAATCGCACCAACAAAGCCAGAATGCTGGCAATAAACACCGCCAACATATCATAGCACATCAAAAAAACTCTACGGATAAACAACTGCCTGTCTTTTATTAATTGTTTCATCTATCATTATTACCCTCTGTGTTCAAATTCTGCTTTCCCGTTCAGTCAGCAAACATTGTATCACACATATATAAACCAGGCAAACCCTATTTTCTGTTATCCTCATTTTCCCATCATTCATAATTATAACGTAATCAGCACCGCACCGATAAAAATCAGCAAAACGCCAGATAACTTTCTGATCGTAAATTTTTCTTTTAAAATAAAATGAGACAAAAACATCGTCCAGATATACGTAATGGATGTTAACGGCAGTACAATGGAATAATCCAGATATCTTAAAACAACGATATTTAACAAAGCCGCACTCAGATATAAAAAGCCGCCGAAATAAAGGTTCCTATTTTTTAACAACTCTGTCATTCCGTCGCTCCCGGAGGCTCGTTTAAAGAAAATCGACGCAATTGATCCCATCAACGTCATAACCAAAATCAAAAAATAATACATTTAATCATCCCCTCCGGCAATGCATAAAACACCCGACGTGATCACCACAATTCCGACAATGTTTATAACAGCTATTTTTTCATCCAGAATAATTGCCCCCAAAGCAATACTTAATGCATAGTTCAGACTTAAGACCGGCTGCAGCGCCGAAACACTTCCAAAACGATATGCAATCAGCATCAGTAATGCTCCCAGGCCATATAAGGCAAATCCTCCAAGCATAAAAATAATACCATGATCTACAGACAGCTTCCATAACAGCTGCCCCACACAGGCAAAGACGGCTGCCCCGATCATCAATACTATCCCTCTTCCATTTTTTTTTATGGATTCTTTCATCTTTTTCCCTTTTCCCCTCTGGACCTGTTGTACTTTCTATATTTAAAGATACAATATATTGTCAATAATCCATGTCTGAATTTAACTTTTTTCCCTTGATTCGTCTTTCTTGGATAATAGTCAATCGGTATTTCCATCACCCGGCATCCCGTTGCAGCTACCTTCGCCGTAACCTCGGGTTCAAAACCAAAACCTGACTCTTTCAATTCGATGCCCTGAATGATTTCTCTGCGAAATGTCTTGTAACACGTTTCTACGTCCGTCAGTTTTAACCCTGTCATCCTATTTGATAACCGTGTGAAAACCTGATTACCCAGATAATTCAGCCAATGCCCTCTTTCATTCTTGGGATTGCGAAAACGGGAACCGTATACTACATCCGCTTTATCCTTTATGATCGGCTGCACCAACCTCGGATAATCTTTAACCGGATCGTACTCTAAATCCGCGTCCTGAACAATTACTATATCTTTTGTTGCGGCACGGAACCCCCTCTGCAGACTTCCACCTTTTCCTATGTTAACTTCATTATAAATCACCTTATGTACTTTGGTTTCAATCTGCTCGCGCAGCAGCTCGCGTGTCCCATCTGTCGAACAGTTATCTACCACGATCACCTCCAGATCCTGAATCGGAGCTTCCAAAACTTTATCGACAATCGGACCAATCGTATCTTTCTCGTTATAACATGGAATTACAACTGTTAATGAACAATTCACCTTTTTCATTTTCGTACACCTACATGTATAAACATGCCCTTTCCTGATATCGTGTAATTTTAAATCTATTGTAAAATGTAAAATATAATTTTCTATAAGATTGTCTCAGCCAGATTCAATGCCTTTTCCAACGCCTGATCCATATTGTAATACTGGAAATCAGCCAGCCTCCCGCACAGGTACAGATTCTCATACTTAGATGCCTCTCTCTCATACATTGAATACATCCTTCTGGATTCCTCTGTCAGAACCGGATAATAAGGCTCCGACTTTATCCCTTTCTTAT